>JAFGJC010000186.1 GCA_016929305.1 candidate division CSSED10-310 bacterium
CATCACCACATCCCGGGCACCATATATGCGGGAATTTATCCATACGCAGGTAAGTCTTGTAATCAAACATCCAAAACCTCATTAATCTTCTGAGAAATGTGTTGAGGAAAAACAGGTTCGCCATTTACAGAATTGACAAGATGAACCGGTGCATTCCCTTTAACGATGCGTTCGATTTCGCGTTTGAGTTGTCCCATATTGGCTTCACAGACAATGATTGCTTTTACGCTGGCAGATAATTCCTGAAAATGCTTTTCGGGGAAAGGCCACAATGATATAGGGCGGAATAATCCTATTTTTCCTTTTTCGGAAGGATAGGACATCATCGCTTGTCGCGCTGCTCTGGCCGTTGACCCAAAAGAGACAAGTATAATATCCGCTCCGTCAATGTTAGTAGCTTCGTAAGCGAATATTTCATCTTGATATCGTGAAATTTTTCTGTTTAACCGTCGAATATGGTTATCAATTTTTTGAGGATCGTTTGTCGGAAATCCAGTTTGATCATGGCACAATCCTGTTACATGATAGCGATAACCTGATCCGAAATCAGCCATCGGCGGTATATCCGATGGTACTATCTGATAGGGCAAATATGTCTCGGAAGAACATGCCGGTCTGGGTCTGTTTACAATTTCGATGTCACTATCAGGGGGTTCCTTCAGGATTTCCCTCATATGCCCGATAATTTCATCAAGCAGCAACACAACAGGTGTCCGGTATTTTTCCGCTAAATTGAATGCTCGTATTGTTGTTGCATAAATTTCGGGTATTGTGGAGGGTGCAAGGACAATTATTTCGTGATCACCGTGTGTTCCCCAGCGAGCCTGCTGGATATCACTTTGGGAGGATTGTGTAGGTAGCCCAGTGCTCGGACCTCCTCTTTGAACATTAACAATCACGCATGGTACTTCAGCCATTGCGGCATAACCGATGTTTTCCTGTTTCAGGGAAAATCCCGGACCGCTCGTGGCTGTCATGGCTTTCAATCCAGTTAACGACGCTCCAATAACAGCGCCCATCGCGGCAATTTCATCTTCCATTTGGATGAATTTACCACCCAATTTGGGAAGTTCTATGGACAGAATTTCCGCGATTTCTGAAGAAGGGGTAATTGGGTAACCGGCAAAAAACCTGCACCCAGCACGTAAAGCTCCCAGCACACATGCATGATTACCTTGGACAAACATTGGTTTCATCAATGCTTTCATTATTGGGGAATAAACCTCTCATTATTTAAGGATTTTTCCGTCATCTTAAGAACCGTCATCAGGAAAAACCTCCAGACAAAAATCAGGACAGCTTATTTCACACCGTCCGCACACGATACATGCTTCAGGATTGATCACTTTCGCCACCAATCCATCCATTGCCAATACCTGTTTAGGGCACACATCCACACAAATAGCACATCCTTTGCACCATTTTTCGTTGATAATGATCGCTTTGAGTTTGAGTTTATTTGATGTTTCTTTGCTCAATGATACCATCTCCCTATCACATTCAAAAACAGACAACCACGATCAATCATTGACGCTCGACTTACCACAACATTTCGATGATATCAAGAGATCTCTTCAATATCTTAGTGTTTGAGTATTGAAGCCAGCGTCTCACCGATTACAGCCGGATGATCTGCCACAGTTATTCCGCAGTGTTTCAACATACTGATTTTATCGGTTGCGGTTCCCTTACCTCCAGAAATGATCGCTCCTGCATGACCCATCCTGCGACCTGGAGGCGCGGTTTTTCCCGCAATAAAGCCAACAACCGGAATCGAAATATTAGCTTCGATGTACTTCGCAGCCAACTCTTCTGCATTTCCACCAATTTCTCCTATGAGGATAATAGCGTGAGTATCCGGATCATTTTTAAATTCTGCCAAACAATCTATAAAGTTCATGCCGGGAATGGGATCCCCGCCGATACCTATACACGTTGATTGTCCAAGGTTTACTGCCGTCAACTGGGAAACGACCTCATATGTCAAGGTTCCACTTCGTGAAATGACGCCTATATTACCAGGTTTATGAATGTAACCGGGCATAATACCGACTTTTGACTTTCCGGGTGAAATGATTCCCGGACAGTTCGGTCCAATCAGCTTTGTCCCCAATTCACCCAGAACAGGTTTTATTCGCATCATATCCAGAGCAGGGATGCCTTCAGTAATACAGACGACCAAATCGATATGTGCATAAGCTGCTTCCAGAATGGCATCAGTGCTGAACTGTCTTGGAACAAACACGATCGATGTATTTGCCCCCTCATTAATAACAGCTTCTTCTACAGTATCGAACACCGGAATACCCTCATGAATGATTCCACCTTTACCAGGTGTGACACCGGCAACGATCTGTGTTCCATCTTGAATCATTTGAAGCGCATGAAATGTACCTTCTCTGCCGGTCAATCCCTGAACAACAACACGAGTTTGATGATCAATCAAAATACTCATCTTCCACCTCCCGGCAATTCAGCTATAATTTTCTGAGCAGCATTCGCCATATTGTTCGCAGTTACAATCGGTAATCCGGATTCCATGAGCAGGTGATTGCCTTCCTCTGCATTCGTTCCCACGAGTCTCACGACAAGCGGACGATCCAAATCAACTCGCTGTGCAGCATTGATAATTCCTTTAGCTACGCGGTCACAGCGGACAATACCGCCAAAAATGTTCACCAGTACTGCTTTGACATCCTCGTCCGAAAGCAGAATCTTAAAGGCTTCCGTAATAGCCTCCTCATTAGCGCCACCACCGATATCCAGAAAATTTGCAGGTGATGCGCCATAGTGTTTAATGATATCCATCGTTGCCATCGCAAGACCGGCACCATTTACCATGCAGCCAATATTCCCATCGAGTTTTATATAATTCAACCCATGTTGGGAAGCTTTAACCTCTAGATCCGATTCCTCTGACAAATCTCTTAAATCCGTTAACTCCGGATGTCGAAAAAATGCGGAATCGTCAAAGTTTATTTTTGCATCAAGTGCTATTATTTTGCCGGATTGTGTTACTGCCAGGGGATTAATTTCGATTTGTGAGCAATCCAGATTCGTAAACATTTTGTAAAGATTTGAAAACAGTTCTACGGCTTGCCGAAAAAGATTGCCAGAAAGCTGTAGCTTTTTTGCCAGTCTGCGACCATTAAACTGGTTTATCCCCAATAAGGGATGGATATGTTCCTTGAAAATCAATTCTGGCGTTTGAGCAGCAACTTCCTCTATTTCCATTCCACCGGCGGATGATGCCATGATTACAGGACATTCTTTTTGCCGATCAAGGATAATGCCGACATAAAGTTCACGTTCTATATCAGGACAACCGGCAACAACCATGACCTTTCGCACCAGTTTTCCTTCTTTACCGGTTTGTTTTGTTATTAACCGCATTCCCAACACACGTTGCAAAGCCTGTTTTGCTTCTTCAGAATCAGTTGCTGATTGAATACCACCAGCTTTCCCTCTACCACCAGCGTGTACTTGAGCTTTGATGAATATCTTTTTATTTTCAGAGTTTAAAAGATCCTCAGCAATCCTTAATCCTCCCTCGATCGTTTCAGCAACATCACCTTTGGGGACAGGAATGCCGAATGTTTCCATCAGCTTTCTCGCTTGATACTCATGAATCTTCACCCCAATCCTCCTTTCAGTAGGTCAGATGACAGTTCGACACAAGAATAGTTTCCTGAACGTTCAAGTCAATACCAAGTTTAAACTGGACTGACTTTAGGGATTTTTTTCTGGTTCGATAATTTGGTTTGACGGAAAAAATGTCCTAGAATGCCTGATCATTTGGAAGCTCGGCAACGAAGAGACATGGAAAAACGATAATAAAAGAAAACTCAAGGATCTGGAAGGGACACAAGAGTGAAAAGGGAGTGATCATTCATGAATCGTCAATCTTTACGAAAAGCATCAGACAGCCGGAGTAACGAGAAGATTTTTCTTGTAGGTATTGGTGGTTCCGGCATGTCGGGTCTGGCGAAGCTTCTCATTGCCAAAGGATATCATATTCGTGGATCAGACCGAGAATTTGATCGAAACCTTCGGCAGGATTTCTATACAAAGATGATCGCTAGAGGTATTGCCATGTTTCCACAAGATGGCAGTGGAATCACAGATGAATTGGATCGAATCGTTGCATCGACAGCTGTCGAATCAAATGTTCCTGATATTGTGGCTGCCAAAAAACAGAAAATCCCAATTATTCATCGTTCAAGCGAACTGGCTAGACAGATGAGCGACAATAAATCCATTGCCATCGCGGGGACATCAGGCAAAACAACAATAACAGCAATGACAGCATGGATTTTGACACAGTCAGGATTCGACCCGACAGTGATTTCTGGTGCTGAAATACCGAATTTTGGAAATCAGGGTGAAGCCTCTGATGTTCGTGTCGGAAACAGTGAGTGGTTTATTTTTGAAGCGGATGAGAGTGATGGCAGTTTAACAAATTATCATCCTGAAATGGCAGTGGTTCACAACATCACCAAAGATCATAAACCCATAGAAGATCTGAGGAATATTTTCAGCCGCTTTGCCGATCAAGTCCATAAGCACTTGTTGATACATATCAGCTGTCCCGAAAGTATGGCGCTGAAACCGCAACATGCGTCAACAATATCCTATGGGTTTGACAGACGAGCGGATATATCAGGTGAAAAGTGGGAATCGATGAACTGGATGTCAAGATTTCATGTTAGTGGTCACACGGTATTTCTAAAAATGCCGGGATTTCATAATGCAACCAATGCCCTAGCAGCTTATGCAGCCGCGACGATTGCCGGTGTTCCCGAAAAAGATGCCGCTACCGCTCTGAAAACCTTTCCGGGAGTGAGCAGGCGCTTCGAAAAAATCGGAACCGCATCGAATGTTGATATCATCGATGATTTTGCTCACAATCCGGATAAAATCAAAGCATCTCTTAATGCATCGCATGCTTTAAGTACAAGGATTTTGGTAATTTACCAACCGCACGGATTCGGACCAACTCAATTCCTGTTCGATGATCTGATAACGACTTTCACAGAATGTTTAAGCGAAAAAGATCATCTTATATTACTACCGATTTTTTATGCAGGAGGGACAGCCAGTCGTACCGTCTCATCTGAACAACTGGCGGAGGCTATACGTCAACGCGGTAAAAATGCTCAAGTAATGGAACGAAATAAAATTCCAGATTACCTTGCGGAAATCGTTACGGCTGGAGATCTTGTAATGATAATGGGCGCTCGGGATCCGTCGCTTTCAGACCTTGCCCGTATGATTTTAAAGACCATCGAAAGTAAAGAATCAAATAACTTCATATAGAGCTTTTCTAATCGCAGTGAAACGCATTGACTTTAAACGATAATTTGGATATGGATAAGTATCGCACAAACCTTAGGTTGTTGTAGTTAAATGACAGGTTCCGTGCATTAGGAGAATTACCATGGGAATCATCTTTGATCAACTCATCAAACGGTTTCCGGATTACCCGCACCTTAAGGCAGTGGAAACATTTGTTAACAATGTGACTGATAATATGGATCCGTTGTTAATTATCATGTTCGGTGCATTACCCCGGGATGATTATACCCATAACAGCGATGTAGATATTTTATTGATCTTTGAACATCCCGTTACGTGGAACGAGATTTTCAGTTATGGAACAGGCGTCATTCAACCGATTTCAAAGACTCGTGTCGATTTTATCGATCATTTGAAAAAAGGTAATGCTTTTTTTATCCAGATCCTTGAAGAAGGTATTGTTTTATATTCCAGGGAAGATGTTTTAGAGGAGCTTAAAGATATCGCGTCAAGATCCATCCAGCAGTTAAATATGGCTCGAGTGGAAAAGGGATGGGATGATGAAGATTATGAAGATGAGGAATAAGGAAACTTCATCCACAGGTCTTTGATTTTTTATACAGTTTCCAGTGAACACCAAGCCAGTTACCCGTTAACATACTTCTGATCTTCGACAGACTCACTTTCCTGGAGTTCTGAATGCGTCGTCGCTCAATCCTGTATTTAGGAATTGTAATGATTCCTTTATATAAACTTAAAATAAAAGTAAAAAACTGTCCTCTAAACAGACTCTTCACTGCAATAAATAACCAATTAGCCAGGATATGCGGTAAATACAAAAAAAGAAGTGCTGTGGGTAGATTTTTATAGATCAACCAGATCAGATTTCGATGGTATAGCGAAAATGTATAAGTGGGTGCAGCAGTAGCGCGGACTTTGTGCCAGACCAACGCCTTTGGGATTATCATGGTTTTGAATCCGCCAATAAGGGCTCTGAATGACAAATCCAAATCCTCTGCAAACGCAAAAAAAGTTTCATC
>JAFGJC010000187.1 GCA_016929305.1 candidate division CSSED10-310 bacterium
CAGGGATGTCGTCGATGAAATGGCATGGCTTGCTGAAACTTACGAGTTCAGATCTTTTTATTTCGATGATGACACCTTCAACATCGGCAAATCAAGAATGCTTGCATTTTGTAAAGAACTAAAAGAGAGGCGGCTAAATCTTCCATGGTCAATTATGGCTCGGGCGGACACGATGGATAGAGAGATCCTCGAATCAATGGCCGCTGCCAGACTTTTCAGTATAAAATATGGTGTGGAATCTGCCGATCAGAGCATATTGGACGGTTCCGGCAAAAATCTGGATTTGAGTCGTGTTCATGACACGGTTCAGATCACAAGAGATCTGGGCATTCAATACCATTTAACATTCACATTCGGGCTCCCTGGTGAGACACAGGAAACAGCCATGAAAACCATAGAACTTGCCCTGAAACTCAATCCCAATACCGTCCAATTTTCCATTTGCACTCCCATGCCAGGAAGCAAATATTATGATTTTCTGGAAGAAAAAGGATATCTTTCTCAAAAGGGCTGGGACGCCTATACAGGCTTCAATTCAGCCGTTGTCAGAACCGATGCGCTTTCTGAAAGAGATTTGGAAGCTATTCTGGAACATGCAAACCGGGCATGGAATAAACATGTATGGCAGCGAAAAAGCTTTGCTGAAAAAACTCAGGTAATGATCCGGAAGTGGGGCAACACCATTCTCGGCCGCTGTTTTTCCTAAATGATATCTTTAAAGACTATGATACTCTGCTGACAGTTGTGATTAGACCCTTTATAGTTAATTGCCATCCCTTTTCAACTGACGTTATGCTTGGGGGAATCATCAGGATATACTGCAAAACACGACCGCGGAAATCCGGATGGGAATTTACTACAGCCAAAGCACCTTCACTAACAGCTGAAACGCTGAAAGAAATCGCCAACTCCCCCGACTCAGCAGTAGCAGTTCCATCAGGCGATCCAATCCAAAGGCGTGTCCAATCCTCTCCACATGATGCGTCAAATTCTAAGGGAAAAGAACCCTGATCGCTACCGGTTCGCCATTCCGAGAACATTTCATGTAACATCACATTAACCTGAATCCGTTCGATTTTAATGTTCTCAATTCCCTGAAATTGTACGGTCCACTCCACGGTCTCATCCGAATGGATTCTGAATGCCCATTGCTGGCGTACGGATATAATGTTGTTCCATCCTTCAATATTATAGATTTTTTCATTCATCTGAAGGTCATGCCAGTTGTTTCTCAAAGAATCATACCATATTCCACCGCATCGAAAAGATGTGTACAAACCGAGAGCACCGGTCAGTTTCGAATTGTTGTGATAAAGATCAAACTTGGAGTCAATTTTATGGATTGAAAAATTACCCCAAGCAATACCTCTCGACCTTCTTCGGTTGTAGAGTTCTAAAACACGGCGCGGAGTATTAACACCAAGACAGGTTCCTTCATCCAGAAGCATGGCTCGTTGACAGAGCAGTGAAACGAGTTTCAGATCATGTGACACGAAAAGTATCGTCACACCTTCTTGCTGAAAGTGACGTATAACTGAAAAACATTTTTTCTGAAAGGCGTCATCGCCCACGGCAATAATTTCATCCAGAATCAGCACATCGGGTTTGAGGTGAATGGCCAGAGAAAAAGCAAGACGCAGATACATGCCGGAGGAATACGTTCTTATCGGTTGAAACACCGCATCCCCAATGTCCGCAAATGCAATAATTTTATCGAGTATCGGGAGCAGTGCTGCTTTTTTTACTCCCTGCAGCGCCGCACCAATAAACAGGTTTTCGTAGCCTGACAATTCCGGATGGAATCCCGTTCCCAGCTCCAATAAGGCATTTACGCGTCCTTCTATATGAAAAGAACCTTCTGAAGGGCTGGTCACTTTGGATAAAATTTTAAGAAGCGTGCTTTTGCCGGCACCATTCGGACCGACAATCCCGAATATTTCACCTTTTAGAATTTTTACGCTAACATTCCGCAACACCCATATTTCACTATTAACGATAGATTTGGGTTGTTGGTATTTTCTGGAGACACTTGTCCGGTATTTTTTCCCTATATTCTGTATTTCAACTGCTGTAGCGTTCAAGATCACATCACTCTCAACCATATTTTCCCCTCAGCAATTACCCGTTTTCCGGGAGACAAATCAGCTGATTTCTCTGCGCTGGAAGGCATCAGGAAAGTGTATCCATCTTCAAGCTTTCTGCATCGATCACTGAATTTCAGACTTTTCCCTTTCGGCAACGATTTACTCAGCGTACAGCTAACTATCACTGAATAATCGACCACAGTACCAAGACACTCCATATCCAGTCGCCAGTTACATTGGTGTCCTACGATTTCAACCGTCCAAATATAGACAACAGGTAAAACTTCTGAGGTGCAGCGGATCACCATATTATCTGGATTTACCATCGACTCGCATTCCATTGTTCCGGATGCTGGAACGGATGTCAGTGACAATCCCTTTTCCGCTGTAAGGTATTTCCCTTCGCTGATCAGATGGAATGCACTATCCGTAAAAAGCACCTTAAAATCTTCATTCCCTATATGGGCAATCTGCTCATGTTCTTTGACATAAACATGAAATGATTCCTGGGAAAGCAACTGAATTTTGATGCGCAGATAATCTGTCACGGGATCGGTTATTTTTCGAGATACTATTCTTCCTCTGACAAATGTGTTTCCATTCAGTACCTGACATGTTCCTCCCGCGTTACGGCAACCGGTCAGATCAATAATCATTCCCATCTTACTGCTTTCTGTTTCCGTAGTCTGAAATCCGATGAAATCACGGAGAAATGGTCGCATCAGCATGGGTTCGAGATACATATTCAGGGGATTTATGGGTGGAAGTTTTCGGTTTTCATGTGAGGTTGTCAGAAGATTGAAACTCGAAGATACAATCATTTGTATTTCAAGGTGATCCGCACTGTTCTGGGAACCGGACGTTGTTTTTATAATCCATTCAAAGGAGTTCTCATTCAAGAATCGGAATTCCCATATTTGAATAAGATTCCATTGCAGCCATTGACCTTCCATCACGAGTTCGGAATCTGTTGATTTAAGTTTTTGCCAAATGGCTTCGGAAGAAAGATAAAAAAGTTCTGATTTTTTATACAATGTTCTGAAACCGTCCGGCGCTGTTAACGGTAAATTATGGCAGCTGACCTGCAATGCTCCCTTGTTAAAAACGATTTTGACATTGCTGTTTTCCAGCTTATGTGCATCGGATGTATTACTGAGTATTTCCGTATAGTACTTTACAACCTCCTCGGCGGTACCGTGATATGTTATTCGTCCATTATCAAGACAAATAACTCGGCTGCAGACATTTCCGATAACGGACATATCATGAGAAACAATGATTACGGTGACTCCCTGCTTAATTTTTTGGAAAATATGGTTGAAACATTTGTACTGGTAATCGAGATCGCCAACACCTAATACTTCATCCAGAACCAGAATATCCGGATCAGCGAAAACTGCCACAGCGAATGCAAGCCTGATGAACATGCCGGATGAGTAGGTCCGCACCGGTTCGTTGATATAATTTCCCAGTCCTGAAAATTCGATAATCAAAGAGATTTTTTCTGATATTTTTTGACGTGAAATTCCCATCAATGATCCATAGAGTCTTATATTTTCGATTCCAGACAGATCGGGGGCGAAACCGACACCGAGTTCAAGCAAACTTGTCAATCTTCCTTTGATAGATATCGTTCCTGAATCCGGTTGTGTAACACCGGATAGGACTTTGAGCAGAGTAGATTTTCCTGCGCCGTTTGGGCCAACGATGCCGAGAACCTCACCGGCTTTAACATCAAGAGAGATCTTTTCCAGAGCGGTGATTTTTCGAAATTCGTTGGCTTTGAAGAAGAATTTAAACGCTGTTGTAGAAAGCAGTCTTTGTTTACTTGGTACAGAATAGGTTTTTGATACATTGCTGAGTGAGACCGCAGTATTACTCATCTTTACAAGTAATCAGCCATTACCGGTCCTCTTTTCCGGTAAAGTATTCGCGCCAAACCGGCCACGAAGATGATAATTATTGATGTATAGATGATATGAATCCATCCCGGAACATCACCTTTGAGCAGAATATCCCTGAACATTTGCACAAAACTCACCATCGGATTGCAGTGATAAAATAATCTTAGTTTTTCGGGAACATAACTCACAGGATAGAAAATCGGAGTTGCATAAAACCAAACCATCACCAATGCTTCAACGATGTATCGAGTATCGCGGAAAAAAACATCGAGATTCGATACCAGGGCAGTGAGTGAAATGACAAAGAATGTCAACAATATTATTGGGATGAGCAATAAAATCAACTCCCAGGGAAGTTGTTTCTGAAAGATGAGGGGAAAGGGTAAAAACAGTAGCAATGCCGTAAGAAAATTGATCAGATGACCGACAACTATCGAAATCGGTATGATTTCCCGAGGGAAAAAAACTTTTTTCACCAGATTGGATTCTTCGACTAGTGAGTGAGAACCAGCATTCAGTGATACGGACAAAAAATTCCATGGAAGAATAGCACAGAGTAGAAATACAGGATACGGTTGACCAGGGTAGTCATTGGATATATTTATTTTTACATAAATGGAAAATACTATGGAAAGAATAATCATCTGAAGGACTGGGTTCAGTAACATCCATAAGAATCCGAGAGTAGCATTTTTATACCG
>JAFGJC010000188.1 GCA_016929305.1 candidate division CSSED10-310 bacterium
AATGCGGTTTAAAAACTGGAAATCTCCGGAAATTGAAAACGGAAAACTGACCCGGTATAACTGGCTTGTCCAGCATCCGGAAAACCTGAAGCTTGGGTTTAAGACCGATATCGGGGCCTTTTCCTATATTAACGCCATGTATGGGGTCACGATTGAAGACTATGTTCAGATCGGATCCCATTGTTCGGTTTATTCTGTTTCCACCATTGACAATAAACAGGGAACTGTTCATCTCAAGAAGAACTGTCGTATTGGAACTCATTCAGTCATCATGCCCGGTGTTACTATAGGTGAAAATTCCATTATCGGAGCATTCAGTTTTGTGAATGCTGATATCCCTGACAATACTATGGCATATGGTATCCCGGCTCGCGTGAAACGTGTAATATCCCCGGAAGAATCGGTTTTTCCTATCAATGAGGAATAAAAATGGCTTGGAAAATTCCCCTTTTTAAGATGTACTGGGATCGGGATGATCTGGAGCAGGTTAACGCTGCGATGTCGACCGGTATGAACTGGGCATTAGGGCCCCAAATCCCTGCATTTGAAAAAATGGTCGCAGATTATATCGGGACCAGGTATTGCCTAACATTCAATTCAGGAACATCGGCACTCCATGCGGCTCTTTTAGCACATGGAATCGGACCCGGGGATGAAGTAATCGTCCCGTCATTTACCTTCATTGCAACTGCAAATGCTCCGAAATTTGTCGGTGCAAAACCGGTATTTGCTGATATTGAGACAGAAACATTCGGTCTTGACCCGGTTGATGTTGAGGCTAAGATAACCCCCCGAACAAAAGCGATAATCCCTGTTCACTACGGTGGTTTCCCCTGTCAGATAAAAGACCTTAAAAAAATCGCACAGGATCACGGAATTGTCCTGATTGAAGACGCGGCTGAGGCTTTCGGCGCCAAAATCGGTAACACAAAAGTTGGAGCATTTGGTGATTCTGCAATTCTCAGTTTCTGCCAGAACAAGATTATCACCACCGGCGAAGGCGGAGCTTTTGTTACGGATAGTCGAGATCTCTATGAAAAAATGAAGTTACTCCGGTCGCATGGACGCCCGGATACACTGGATTATTTTTCAACAATTGAAGTATTGGATTATGTAACTCTCGGATTTAATTTCCGGATCTCGACCATGACTGCAGCTCTGGGAATAGCACAGATGCATAAGGTCGATTCTCTGGTTGAAAAGCGGCGATCTGATGCGGATTATTACCAAAAAGCGCTCTCCTCTGTTAGCGGTATTTTGGTCCCTATCGCAAAACCCGGGTCTTATGCTGTATATCAGTTATTCTCAATCCGAACAAAGAATCGCAGCGGTCTGATGAAATTTCTTGAATCGAAAGGTATTATGACCAAAATCTATTTCTCCCCCGTTCATAAAACTCATTATTATCAAAAAGTCCTCGGCTATACCTGTTCTTTACCGAATACCGATATCGTTTCAGAGGATATTATAAGCATTCCCTTTTATCCTGGTATCAGCAGGGAGGAAATGGATTACGTAATCCAGGCAATAAAAAAATTTGAGGCAATAGGCCCATGATGTATAATGATTTTTATAAAAACAAAAAGATCCTTGTCACTGGCGGTGTAGGTTCGATCGGAAGTAATCTTGTTAAAAAACTCCTGGCACTGGATCCGGCAATAATCCGGGTTTTTGATAATAATGAAACCGGGCTTTTCGATCTGGAACAGGAACTGCGATCAGAAAAAATTCGGATCCTTCTTGGAGATATACGGGATAAAGAACGACTGAATATGGCGATGGATGGGATTGATATCGTATTCCATACCTCGGCCCTGAAGCATGTCCCGCTCTGTGAATATAACCCGTTTGATGCAGTTAAGACAAATGTCCTGGGCACACAAAACGTTCTGGAAGCTGCATTGGCAAACAATGTGAAAAAAGTGATAAATGTCAGTACGGACAAAGCCGTGAGCCCAACCAATGTTATGGGAGCAACGAAACTGCTTGCAGAACGTCTGACAATTTCTGCCAATTATTACAGCGGGAACAACAGAACGGTCTTTTCAAGTGTCCGGTTCGGAAATGTGCTGAATTCCCGCGGGTCTGTTATCCCTCTTTTCAGGAAACAGATCCATGATGGTGGCCCGGTCACTATTACTGACAAGCAGATGACCCGTTTCTTTATGGAAATTTCAGCAGCAAGCGACCTGATTTTACAAGCAGGAGAGATTGCAAAGGGCAGAGAAATATTCATTCTGAAGATGCCGGCATTCCGTATTGCTGATCTTGCAGAAGCCATGATTGAAGAGTATGCCCCGCAGTACGGACACCGCCCGGAAGATATCGTAGTAAAAACCATCGGGAAGAGAACCGGTGAAAAATTGTATGAAGACCTCATGGCTGACGAAGAAGCTGAACGTGCGTATGAGCGTAACAATATGTTCCTAATCATACCCCACATCCTGTCACACGAATCTCCCCTGAATCCATTAATGACTGAAGGCTTCAAAAAGATTAAAACGATGAATTATTCCTCCCGGAATGCACGACTGGTAAATAAAGAAGAGATCAAACGAATCCTCCGGGAAATTATGCATAATTAATTAAAAATAACAATATCTTTCAAAGACCTTGTGAATATGACCGGTCTCCAATTATCAGGATATTCGAGTAATCCTGAAATTCATTTTGTATTTTAAAAATAACGCCGCTCTATGAAGACATCACGGTTGAGGAGCACAATTTCTTCAGCCACATCTTTTACCGCTTGTGCCGTCCAGTGGCACCCATCGCCCCAGTTGTATTTTTTATCCAGCATCGGAGTAAGTTCGGCATCGGTTACAAGGTGCAGGAACCGGAGAAGAGGATAGAATATACCGGCAATATAATTGCGGGCATTGGTACAGAAGTGATTGTTTTTATCCAGCTGGAAATCCTTGTATCCCATTGCGGCCACTTTCGAGTAGGCATCGTAGATTCGAACCCTGTCTCCGAATTGCAAAGGAGCTGCAGATATCCATGAATTCACTTGAGAAATATGCGATGGCACGGCGGTTTTTATCGGGGCAATATTGATTACGATAATAAAAATGTCATTGTCGACGGCAGTTTTTATCATGCGGAAGATGTTGTGTTTGATAATTGGCAATGACTCGGGATTAGCTGCACGCAGTTCCGATGTCCCGGTGTCAAGAATGATTATATCCGGTTTTCTCATCAGGGTTCTTACGCCCCTCCCATCACTTGCATCGGATTCCATTGCCAGAGCATCGCGGGACCACCTGTTCCATAGTTCATCAGTAGTCTGGCCACCAATAGCCTGGTTTAACCAGGAAAAATTTGTATGTTTTTCCAATTCGTATGCAAATGTCCCCGGTGGATTAATAAACGAGGGGTCATATACCGGCTGCAGCCGGCTTTCCAATGGTTGTAGTTTCTCGTCATAATAACCAATCGCAATCGAATCCCCGATGACCACGCCCAACGGGCGGTTTACAGGATAACCCGACGTTTTTTCTGTGTTCGATAGAGAAGGATAACGTTTTTCAGTCATAATTGTGTCACAAATCCAGGAAACGCAAAAAAATGGTTTACCAGTGTCATCTATCCGTGTTAATTTGCCAGTTAAATTGTTCCCTATTACCCCCTGTTTTCATTCTGTTTTTTCGAAAACTAGGATCCGTTACCATACAGTGAATCCGCCATCAACGATTATGTTCTGGCCGGTAACATATGCAGACATGTCACTTGCAAGAAACACTGCTGCGCCTTTCACATCTTCCTCAGTTGCCATCCGTCTCAGTGGTGTTTTCTCGATGTATCGAGAGCAGAATGGTTCCGGCTGGCGGCGTGCTACGCCTCCGAGAGTTATCGCATTAGCTCTTATATTGGGTGCAAGTACCGTTGAAAGCCATCGCGTCAGTTGAACAAGGCCCCCCTTACTTGCCGCATATGCGGCCGGGTTGCCCATAGATGTCCCTTCATATAATTGCATATCCGGCCCGGCTATGCCATAAATCGATCCGATGTTTATTATGGAGCCGTGTTGTGAGCGGGCCAGGGC
>JAFGJC010000189.1 GCA_016929305.1 candidate division CSSED10-310 bacterium
ACAATATTCAATCTTCTCTTATTGAATTATATGGAGAGTTGATACTTCAACGCGGGAACTTCGCTTTTCATTCAGCCCAGTACAAGCAATCCGAGGCTTTCTTTCAAGAAAGTCTCTCTATCTTCAGGAATATTCACAACAATATCGGAATCGCAAATGCACTGGATGGTTTGGGTTGTCTTGCCAGGCGCATGGGTGAAACCAGTCAGGCAATTAACCGGCATCGCGAAAGTATGGAACTATTTAAAATATCGAACGATCCTCATGGATTGGCGATATCGCTTCATCATCTCGGAAAAGTACATAATTTAATGGGGAAAAACCGTCATGCTTATCAGGTATACAAGGAAAGCCTTGAATATTTTCGCAGAATTGGGGACGTGCGCCATGTGGCATCACTGTTATTGGATTTAGGTATTTCAGCGGGTAAACTCGGTCTTTTGGAAGAACAACGGCAGCTTTTTAACGAGAGTCTTTCATTGCGAAGAACTCTCGACGATAAACCAGGACTTGCCAGTTCGCTTGAGATGATTGGTTACCTTGAGTATTTTCTTGGAAATATTTCGAATGCACGTCAGATTCTTCAAGAAAGTCTGAATATTCGACGTGACATCGGAGACCGCTGGGGTATTGCTTCCTCAAAGATAAGCCTTGCAAATGTTTTTGAAGCATTGAATGAAGTATTAGAAGCACACCGGCTTTACTCTGAAAGTGCGGTAGCTTTTCGTGATATTGGATATAAAAGGGGTTTGGCCAGAGCACTGAATCGGTTGGGTGCTTTAAAGCAAAAAACCGGCGAAATTAAGGAAGCCCATAACCTGTTAACAGAAAGTTATTCATTGTTTGAAAGAATCGATGACAAGCTTGGAATGATGCAGGCTAAACTCTATCTTGCTTCAGGAACTTTAAACAATATAGGTGTTTCCGAGGCACGCACGCATTATAAAACACTTTTTAAACTGATGAAACAGGTCGATCACAAAGAAATTCAGCTTGAGGCACTGATCCGTTTTGCAGAATTTTTTCAAAATAAATACATCTGCCACATGGAATTATCGAAGAACATTTTGGAGTATGTTATTTCCCAAAAAGGATTGAGAAAGCAATCCAGCGATTTTGCCCAAAAAATGCTGAAGGTCTGTATCCATTCAAAAACACTCGATGCAATCCCCAAAAAAAGACGCACCTTATCAAAATCGAGTTTACTGAACCAAATTCATCGTATTCTGGCTGAAGCATAGTGGCTCGTTTCACGAAACAACATAGTATTTTTTCATCAACAGATACGAGAGGATAAACATGAAACGCAATGGAACGGTAATTTTAACTGGTGATTCACTGACCATTTCAGATGTTATTGATATTGCCGAAAACGGTTATGGAGTGGATTTATCCAAGGATCGCTGGGATTATCTGAAGAATTTTAGAAACGGTCTGGAAAAACAGCTTGTCACTCAGCCAGAAATAAAGATCTATGGAACGAACGTAGGGTGTGGTGATTTAAAAGATATTGTTCTTTCTCCACATGTTTTTGAAAACTACCAGGAACGATTTATAAAAGCGCACAATTGCGGCACAGGAATGCCGCTAAAAGAGAAATTTGTCAGAGCCATCATGGTGTTGCGGCTGAATTCGTTTGCAAAAGGTATGTCGGCATTGCGTCCGGAAACCTGCAAATTAATGGTTGACATGTTGAATCGAGGTGTCACGCCATGGGTATTGGAGGAGGGATCAGTTGGAGCGAGTGGTGATCTTGTTCCCCTTGCGATGATTGCAGCGGTGATGCTCGGTCTTCCGCAGGCAAAAGCCTACTACCAGGGGCAGCTTCTCTCTGCGCCTGAAGCGTTATCTCAAGCAGATCTGAAACCCACTAAACTTGGTGCAAAAGAAGCTATGGGATTAACAAACGGCTCTTCATTTATCGCCGGTCTTGCCGTCTTTGCCTATCGCGACACGGTAAACCTTTATAACAATGCACTGATTTCCGCTGCGCTATCCCTTGAAGCAATCCGCGGTGAACAGGATGCATTTTCCGAACTTATCATTCATTCTCGTCCACATGCCGGTCAACTAAAAACCGGAACGCAGATCAGAAATCTGATCCGTAACTCAAAGCGTATGTCGACGAAATCTCAAAAACACCTGTTCCCAGGACAAATCACGGGCACAGCAGAAGAACGTGTTCAGGACAGATACAGCTTTCGTGCCGTACCGCAGGTTCATGGAACCCTGTACGAATCCATCAGAAAGTTCGAAGAAATTCTGACCATTGAAATTAATTCAGCAACGGATAATCCGTTGTTTACGTTCGAAAACGGTATTTACAGCGCAAAGAGCGGTGCCAATTTTCACGGGCAACCTCTGGCAGTTGTTGTCGATTATTTGAAAATCGCTTTGACTGGAGTGCTTCTGATTACCAATAAACGTGCTTTTGCAATTCTGGATAAAGCTCAGAGTTACGGTTTGCCGCAAGATCTGGCTGCTGACCCCGCGGGAGGTGACACAGGTTTGATGATCACCCAGTATGCGGCATCTGCCAGGGCAGCGGAGTCGAGGATACTGTCCACACCCGCGTCAATTACATCCATCTCGACAGCCGCAAATCAGGAAGATTTTGTGTCGATGGGATCAATTGGAATACTTCATTTGAATAAAATTATTCTGAACGGAGAAATCGTTGTTGCCGTGGAACTGTTGTGTGCTTTGCGAAGTCTTCAGATGACAGAAACTTATCTTCCCGAACATCTTCGTTCTTTGGGTGAAGGTACTCAGCGAATAGCATCTTATCTTACGAAATGCCTTCCGCCTGTTTTTCAGGATCAATATCTTAGAGATGACATGGAATCAATGCGCTCTGAAGTGCGAAATGGAAGTATCGTCGGTCTTGTTGCCGATCTGCTGGCGTGATATATCATAAAGTATGGCATCTTCGAGTAACTATGTTAGATTATAACAATGATGTACCACCATGATGATAATGGGAGTATTTTTATGAAACGATTACCTTTGTTTATTGTATTCGCTCTGTTAACAGTTACCCTCGGTTGTAATCCGCCGCCACAGGAACAAGCAGCACCGGAAAAACCGATGACACTGGATACAGAAAAAGACAAGATCAGCTATAGTCTCGGTGCGGATATGGGTAAGAATTTTAAAATGCAGAACATTGACATAGATGTTGATGTCTTTGCCAGAGGGTTGGAAGATGCGATCAACGACCGTGAAATGCTTATGTCAGATACCGATATCCAGAAAACAAGAATGGATTACTACAGGAAAATGCGGGAAGATCGCCAGCAAAGATCAATGGCCCTTTCGAAAGAAAATAAGGAAAAAGGTGAAGCTTTCCTTGCTGAAAACAAGAAAAAAGAAGGTGTTGTAACTACCGAAACCGGGTTGCAATACAAGATTATCACTGAGGGTTCCGGGGAACGCCCAAAACTAACGGACAAAGTCAAATGCCACTATCGGGGAACCCTGATCGATGGAACGGAGTTCGACAGTTCTATCAGCCGCGGTGAACCGGCAACATTTCCTGTTAATGGCGTCATACCGGGCTGGACGGAAGCATTACAAAAAATGTCACCCGGTGCTAAATGGGAACTGTATATCCCTTCGGAGCTGGCATATGGCGAACGGGGTGCCGGCCCCAAGATCGGTCCTAATGAAACCTTGATTTTTGAAGTGGAACTTTTAGAAATCCTGTAAGCTGTCTTTTACCTAATAAGTTAATTTCCATAACTGAACATCCAGTTATCGATA
>JAFGJC010000190.1 GCA_016929305.1 candidate division CSSED10-310 bacterium
AGTAATATTCTTATTATCTTATCCGGATTTAAATTCACATATTTAACCGGTGGCGTATTTTTGTATTCTACCGTTGCCATGGGTTCATGACTGCACAATCCAGCGCATCCCGAAGTTGTCACCAGAATATCCTCAATATGGTGTTCGTCGATGGCTTTTAAAAGAGCATCCATGACTTCTCTTGCACCAGATGCGATACCACAAGTACCCATATGAACCGTTATCTTTGCTCTGCCTTCACCATCCCGCAGATTTTTGGATCGTTTTGCTTGCTCACGAATTTTCTTCAATTCCTCAATCGTAAGTTTTGCCATCTGACCCCCTTTCTAACAATCAATATCCAATCAATTCATTCCAAATTCTTACGCTCTCGAATCATGTCTTTTATAAACTGGATCACTTCAGGACTTCTAATAGACACACCCTCAAGGATCGACTTTATCACGTTTGAATCGAAAGTGAAAAAATCCCCATCTGTCTGGTGATGATATATAACTCGAATATCTGGATTTGACAATAAAATTGTTACTATTGTTGAAGCCATATCTCCCAATGGTTGTCTATCGATGTTTGAATACTGAAAGGTTGCCGTAATCGTTGTCCCCTTACCGGGCGTTGAATCAATCTGAAGGGTTCCCCCGGCTCTTTGTGCTGCTTGTTTAAGCATCGACAAACCAATACCAATTCGACGCACTGTCTTTGTGGAATAAAACGGGTCGCATACCTTTTCCAATATCTCCGTATCCATTCCCTTGCCGTTATCCTTAATCTGAATAACCAGTTGATCATTGGTTTTATATTCAAAGATATTTATTTCAATAGTTGTAGATTCAGCTCGAATTGAGTTCTCAACAATATCCAAAATATGCAATGCGATTTCTTTCATGCGTATTATACCACCACACCTCGCCCATCCTGCTTTTTGAATGCTTTTGTTATTTCAACAAAACTCAGATCTTGCAATAAAAATGTTGTCGAAACAGAACCAATATCCTTCAAATAATGTGCATCTGAAGACGTAATAAAAGTAAATCCGGTATATTCCGCGTATGTTTTTTGAACATCTTTCAAAGTTGTGTTTGGGGATACTTCCAAACCATCGAAATGAATATCCGGAGGAAGAAAACCAAGTTGGCCGATGATTCCAAAAGCTTGTCTGTCAATATGTGCCGCGATTGCAAGCCCTCTTTGGGAATGAATGAGTTCAACGATCTTTTTCAGCTGAATTTTGGTTGCACCCATTAAAAGTTGTCTGCAAAAACCCTCAACCTCATCAAATTCATTAGCGATAACCTGATCTTGTATATACGTTTCGTTGTCCGTCAAATCCATTGATTCAAAAAGAATAGCCTGAACCATTTCCGCCTGACTACAATTTTCAAAGAGAGCCAGGATATGAACTTCTTCCTGGGAGGTGATTTCAAGACCGGGTATCACCATAATATTCTTGCCTTCAGCTGCCTTTTGAACCGGGTTGACATTCATGGCTGCATTATGATCCGTTATTGCAATAATACTCAATTCCTCCGCAATCGCTTTTTGAACAATATGTTTGGGAGACATTTCAAGATCCCCGCATGGTGATAAGCAGGTATGAATATGAAGATCTGCCCGGTATTGGCGAAGTGTCACCGTTTCCCTGAAATCCCGAGATTCGATAATGCAGCAACCAGTTCAAAAGACGTCATTGGAGACCGCAAGAGAGTAACCGATTCGTTTTTGGCATTTTTAAGCGTTTCGTTTAACGGGACACTGTTTTTGGCAAGAATAATTCCGGATAAATCTTTAAGTGATGCTACTGCGATAATGTTTTCATGTGTCTGAATTGTGATCCATAAGTCATTTTTTCTGGTAGAAGCAATGACATCACTTAAAAGATCACCTGAGTACCCGCCTTGAACAACATCATCTAAATGGTCTCCCTGGTTAAGAATTTCAAGGTTTAACGCGTCAATTATTTCTTTTAAGCGCATTTTCTAGCTCCTTGTTTCTAATAAATACGCAATCGTTTAATTTCGCTTCTCCTTTAACGATATCTTCTGCGAGTGAATGACACGTAGGAGCGCCACACGCACCACACTGTTTACCAGGTAAAATTTCAAGAATTTCTTCGATTTTGTTCATCATTTCCAAAGCGCGTGAAAGATCGGTATCCAAAGGATCCGGTGCTTGTGCTTCCCATAAATTTTTCGTTAGAAGAAAATCCATCTCAAAGCGCTTTAAAATCTGTTCGGTATTAAGGCGCGATTTACTTCCATATTGCTCAATCAATGTTTCAACGCGTCTTGCAGCTATATGTTTATTCTGAATAACAAGAGGTCCGCCGACACAACCACCCGGACATATCGAGCACTCGATGTAATCGATATCACGGAGTTTTCCGGATTCGACATCATCCAGTACTTTCACGACATCTTTGATACCATTTATCGAAAGCGTGCGTCGATTGGGTAATCCAAGTTTACTCGCGCTGCCTTTAGCCCAGCTTATTCCCACACCGCTGGATCTCTGCAGGATTTCATCATCACCATCTTCCTTCAAAGCATTGATTAGCGACAAATAGATATCGCGAATCGCAATTGCACCGTCAAGATTCGATCGTTCTGAACCAACCGGATTTGTAATTGAAATCATCTTCGCAGCACATGGTGTAATATGAAACACACCGATGTCATCAAATTCCAAATTTTGTTCTTCAGCAATTTTTTTACGAATAGCTCTCGCGGACAACTCCCGTGGAACTTCAATTTGCACAATATGTTCAATCAGATCAGGATAATTCTTGATGATCAATCTTGCGACTGCAGGGCAAAAATTAGATATAAGAGGTCTTACATTTTTCTTTCGGTTAAGATATTCATTAAGAGCGATGAATACTTCCTCAACACTCACTGCCACATCATAAACATAATCAAAACCAATTTTTTTCAGGGCTAAAAGGATATCGTTCGGTGAGTACATTTCTCCGAATTGTGAATAGAGTACCGGTGATGGTAACGCCGCCAAAACAGTAAATCCCTGCATTTCAGACTCTCGAGATGTCATTGCCTTGACAGCATTTTGTGGGCAGACGCGCAAACACTCACCACAATCAATGCAAAGACCAGATTTTATTAGTTTTGCTTTTTCATCCTTGACCCGAATCGCCTTTGCGGGGCAAGCCAGAGTACAAATAACGCATCCAACACATAACTCCTCATCAATTGTAATGGAGTGTTCATAGGGATTTATTATCTTCAAGGTTTTTTCTCTCCTGCCAAATTTCCGAAAAACGGAGCTATGTATTTTTCTTACAGGATTTTACCAACATGCATCAAGTTTCAGAATATATTGATATCGATGATGAGTTGTGTTCCTGAACCTACCGTTGATTGAATATCGAAATTATCAGCTGTTTTTTTAATATTGGGTAATCCCAAACCTGCTCCGAATCCTCGCTCTCGCATTTCCCTTGTTGCCGTTGAATAGCCTTCGGTCATAGCTAATGGAATATCAGGGATACCCGGTCCTTTATCCTTGAAAATCATACATATTTTCTTTGGAGAAATTTCTAAAATTACCTCCGCTTCCGATGCATACAGGACAACGTTCATCTCAGCTTCATAAGCCACGATCATAGCACGCCAAATGATTTCACCATCGATGTTTAACTGCTTCAGGATTTGCTTGATCTTTTTGGAAACAGAGCCCGCAGACTGAAAGTTACCACCTTCAATATGATATGATTTTCGAAATACCACAGATTCTGCGTTTGCCAATGCTAGACCTCAGCCACACCTTCTCGAGGGCTTCAAACCTTTGGAGTAAAGTAATCCACATGACTCGAACATCGTGTATTGAGTGCACAGTACTGGAACATTTTCCATTTCAGCAGCTTCAATTATATCCTGTGTGGGTCGTCTGTTGGCAACAAACACAACCGCTGACAAATCGAATAGTTCGGCAGTATTGACTATCTGGGAATCCAATAAACCCGTCAGCCATAATGCACCTCGAGTGCATGTCGCCAGCACATGACTAATAAGATCAGAGGCATGCACAGCTGAGATTTCTCGATCCAAATCACCAGCACCTACCAGAACTTCCGCTCCTAGCAGCTTCACTATTTCATGTAATTGCAAGGTTTTTCCTCTCTTCTAGATGTTAATCATACTGCTTGATTATCTTTTTAATATCAGCAGGTTTGACTTTTCCATGGAAATTTTCATCGATCATTATTACTGGAGCCAATCCGCAGCAACCTACACAACGAACAGGCTCATATGAAAATTTTCCATCTGGTGTTACTTCTTCCGGCTGAACGCCTAGTTCCGATTCCAAAGCTTTCATCAAAAGAGGTCCACCTTTGATATGGCAAGCTGTACCCAGGCATACTTTGATCATATGCTTTCCTACCGGAGACAGCTTAAACGCTTTGTAGAATGTCGCGACTGAATAAACTCTTGATATCGGAATGTCCAAGCGTTCCGCAATGTATTTCATCGTTGTTTTGGGTATATACCCCAAAATATGTTGAACATCCTGTAAAATAGCGATAAGTGCATTGGAATCAAACTTGTTTTTTTCCAAAACGTAATCGGTTTTTTCTATATATTGTTTTTCCTCAAGAGTGGCTTCCGTCATACTATCTCCCCCGTTTAGTCAAGATTAACTAATTCAAACTGATACTATGTTAAAGACTTTGAAGAATCAAGTTAAATTCATCGATGTCTTTGGGTTCGATTGTCCACAGTTTCACCTGCTGCAATTCGCTTGCTTGGGTAATTATCCAGTTTTACATTATTAATAATCAAACAATTGGACTGAATGGAAAAATCATCTGGAATATCAATGTTTTTCCCTAGAAGAGTAATACCAGTATTCAGGTGATCTGGATAGGTCTGATTGGGTATATCGCATCCCTCAAGCCCCATCATCACATTAGAGCCGATTATGGCATTTTTATCTGCAATCACTTTGTGAATCCTGCTGTGCTTTCCAACCGTGACATCATGAAAAAGTATACTATCCTCAACAACGGCATCTTTCTCAACATGCACTCCAGGTGATAAAATCGATCGATAAACAGCTCCTTCAATTAAACATCCTGATGAAATTAAAGATTTATTTACATTCGCTTTCACGCCGAATTGGACAGGCGGTCTACCAATCATCTCGGGACTAAAGATATTTGTCCGTAAATTCCATTGCGTCAACGCCAATCCACTTAACTTCGCATCCAGTGCATCCATACTCGATTGCCAATACGATTCAAGTGTTCCCACGTCACGCCAGTACCCATCAAATGGAAATGCAAAAATCTTATGACTTTGCAGCATGCTGGGTACTAAGTCACCTCCGATATCCGTTTTTCCTTGACATATGATTTTTTCCAATTGCGAAATTAAAATATTTCGTTCGATAATATAGATCCCCATTGACCCCAGAAGACTTTTCGGATGATCGGGCTTTTCCTGAAAATCAATAATTCGATTCTCGTTATCCGTCACAGCAATTCCGAAACGTTTTGCATCGGTTGGTGAAACCGGTATGGTAGCTATTGTAAAATCCGCATTTTTCTCACGATGAAATTCAATCATCTGCCGATAGTCCATGTGATAGATGTGATCACCGGAAAGGATCATGACTTCCTTTTCATTTCCCCGTAAAATAAAATCAAGATTTTGATAAATAGCATGGGCAGTTCCCTGATACCAATCTTTGGCATTCGCTCCTTCCTGCGGTGGCAAAATCCGCATCTCTCTATTTCGAGCAGACATATCCCAGGGGCTTCCATCATTGATATGGTCCATTAAGGAAAGTGGAAGATACTGCGTCAAGATACCAACCCTCATAAGACCGGAATTTGCGGAATTTGAAAGAGTAAAATCGATCAATCTGAAAATCCCGCAAAACGGTACCGCTGGTTTTGCTCGATGCCATGCCAGTGCACTCAGGCGTGTACCTTTCCCGCCAGCCAATATTACACATACAGGAGGTATCGCCATAATCAGTTCCTCCCAATTTGTGATATTGTTGAAGCATCAGCTATCATTTTTGTATGGAAATCCGTTTCATCGACATCAGGATATATAATGACATTTGTACCGATGATTTCATCTTTCGGAATTCTAGCATTTTTCCCGATTACGGTTAATTGACAATCAAGAAGATGCTTAGCCTCGAAGTTGGCTGGCGGTTTGGAAGATGTTTTAAATCCTAAAGTGACACCCGGACCAACAATCACACCTTTGTCACAGATTGTCGCAGTAATACTGGTTCCTTTGCCAACAATCGTTTCATCCATCAGGACGCTTCGATTTACAGAAGCATTTTCCTCAATAACCGTACGAGGTGCCAGAATGCTGTCGGTAACGGTTCCATAAATCTCACAACCTGGTCCGATTATAGAATGATTAATTTGCGCGTGTGAACCGATGATCACCGGGGGATAATCTCCCAGAGTTGTTCCGAAAGGTTTTG
>JAFGJC010000191.1 GCA_016929305.1 candidate division CSSED10-310 bacterium
AGATTGTATCTTCCAGGAGATCAGCCAAAATTCTTTATTAATGCGGGGATACATAAACCTGATGGATTGATACTTGATCTGGAAGATTCCGTAGCACCGGTTGCCAAAGAATCCGCTCGAATTCTCGTTCGAAACGCTCTTCGATGCATAGATTTCAAGGGAGCCGAAAGAATGGTCCGAATAAATCAACTCCCCCTGGGATTTGCAGATCTCGATGAAATCATTCCGCAAAGCGTTGATGTCATTCTTATTCCAAAAGCCGAGACACCGGAACAGATTCAGCAGATCGATGCTCATGTTTCAGAATCCCTGAAAAAACATTCGTTGAAACGCGATGTTTACTTTATGCCCATATTGGAAAGCGCTTTGGGAATTATTAATGCCTATCAGATAGCGAAAGTATCTGATCGAATTATTGGACTTGCGATAGGTTTGGAAGATTACACCGCAGATATGGGTACGCAGCGAACGAAAGAAGGAACAGAAAGTCTTTTTGCACGGATGACTCTGGTAAATGCCGCAAAAGCTGCGGGTATTCAGGCGATTGATACCGTATTTTCAGATGTTGCCGATATGGAAGGATTGGTTGCAAGCGTTAGGGAAGCCAAAGCCTTGGGATTCGATGGGAAAGGTTGTATCCATCCCCGTCAAATTGCTCCAATTCATCATGCATTTGCACCATCAGCGGAAGAAATCGACAAAGCAAAAAGAATTGTAATAGCTTTTGAGGAAGCAGAAGCAAAAGGACTCAGTGTTGTCGCCCTGGGAAGCAAAATGATCGATCCGCCTGTTGTTAAAAGGGCTTTCAGGACAATAAATCTTGCCATAAAAAGCAATCTTTTATCTGTGGATTGGAGGACCGCCAATGACAAAACCTAGCACCGCCATTAATGCGGCAGGCAGAGAAGTATTAACAGAAATAAACGGTGAGCAGCACCAGCCATTTTTAGGTGTGGGCAAATACAAACCCAAGGGCAGGAAAGCATCTCCCCCGATTCGAACCGTCATTGACTATCCTCAATCAGGAGACAAAAGAGTTGCATCCATAAAAAATGCTTTGGAACTTTGCGGTATTCGAGATGGCATGACAATCTCAACACACCATCATTTAAGAAACGGAGATTTTGTAGGAAATATGGTGTTTGATGCCGCGGCGGAGTTGGGTGTCAAAAACCTGAGATGGTTTCCCAGTGCTTCATTTCCCATCCATGAGCCCATTATACAACATTTAAAAAACGGAGTGGTTCATCACATCGAAGGCAGCATGAATGGACCACTGGGAGATTACTGCTCAACAGGAAAAATGCGCGGCACAGCGATTCTGCGTTCTCATGGAGGTCGTTATCAAGCCGTTCAGGATGGTGAAGTACATATCGATATCGCTGTAATCTCAGCTCCCACAGCTGACCCTTTTGGAAACGCCAATGGTGTGAGAGGACCAGCCGCCTGCGGTCTTCTGGGATTCGCGCTCGCGGATTCACAATATGCAGACCATGTGATCGTCGTAACAGATAATCTGGAACCGTTTCCTTGTATCCCGTGGCAGATCCAGGGCAATAATGTTGATTATGTTGTTGAAGTCGATTCCATCGGCGATCCTACAAAAATTGTTTCTGGCACAACCCAAATCACCAAAAGCCCGGATCGGCTGCTGATCGCGGAATTGGCCGTTCAGTTTGCCCTTGAAGCAGGACTCGTGCAAAACGGGTTTTCATTTCAAGCTGGAGCTGGCGGCACATCGCTTGCGTTTGCCATATTTTTAACCGATGTAATGAAAAAAAACGGCATCAAAGCACGTTTTGTCAGAGGCGGTTCCACGCAATACATGACGAAAATGCTAGAGGAGGGATTGACGGATTTTATTTTGGATGGACAAACCTTCGATCTGGAAGGTGTCCGATCCATGCGCGAAAACTCGGCACATCAGGATACTAGTCCCTTCACAAGTTATAACTACCACGGCAAAGGCAATTTCGCCAGCATGATCGATATCGCTATTCTGGGTGCTACTGAGGTCGATGTCAATTTTAACGCAAATGTCGTGACACACTCCGATGGTAAACTTCTTCATGGTATCGGAGGCTGGCAGAACTGCCTTTTCGGCAAATGCGTGATCTTGCCGATTCCACTGTTTCGTGACCGGATTCCGGTAATCGTAGATGAAGTGACAACACTCTGCGGTCCCGGCGAACTCATTGATGTCATTATAACCGAACGGGGTATTGCCATAAATCCAATCCGAACCGATCTTATCGAATCACTCAAACAGTCATCTCTTCCCTTAAGAACCGTTGAGGAGCTGAAGTCTGAAGCAGAAAAAATATGTGGCGGCAAACCCGCAAAACCAAAATTGGGAGAGAAAACCGTCGCCGCCATCAAATGGGTGGACGGAACCGTAATTGATTGTGTTAAACAAGTCGATTATTGATTCTTATATGTAACGATTACATTTCATCCATTTTGAAATGAGGTTAAAACATGGAAGTAGCGCTCGCGTTTCGTAACGAAAAAGCACATCACCAAAACAACGTTATTGTGCATATCATGACAGAGCAGTGTCTGCAGGAAGCATTTCAATCCCCAGAATGGTTTGTCGACGGGCACTGTGAAATTTTAAAGGCAGCGGCTGCATTGAACGATTTCAATGCGCGCGAAAGTGAAATCATCTTTGTGTATCCCTCATCTGAAAACATCCCGCTGACGGTTTTTGTCGGTTTGGGACCGAGAACTCTCCTGAACGCTCGGCAGTTTCAAAATGCAGGTGCCGCTCTTTCCAAACGCGTATCCAAACTAAACCTTCAGCATGTCATGCTCGATATTTCGGGTCTGGATAATATAGATCCCCATGATATGATCAAACCTTTTCTTGAAGGAATCGCTATCGGTGCCTATACCTTTACCAAATATATTTCAGAGAGTAAGCCTTTCCCGCTGGGGAAAATGACCGTCGTAATTCCCGACTACGTTGATAAAGACACCGCTACTCAAGCTGTTATGGATGCATCACATAATATCGCCGCATCCAATATTGCCCGACGGCTTACTGATGAAGCATCGAATTATAAAACACCTGAAAAATTTGAAAATCTTGTAAAAGATATCCTCAGCAAACAAAAATACAACATTTTCACTTTGGACTATAATGCCTTAGCGACGGAAAACCTTTCTCTTATCAGAGCTGTAGGTCAGGCAGGCAGCGATCTGCCTCGTTTACTGATCATCGAAACCCATCCCTTTGAATCTGATTTTACGCTTGGCATCGTCGGCAAAGCGGTGACTTTTGATTCCGGTGGATTAATGATTAAATCGCACGAGCAAATGCCGTATATGCGGGAAGATGTCGGGGGTGCAGCAGCTATAGCAGGCGTTCTGTCGGTTATCGATCAACTCAGCCTGAATTATAATCTGGTTGCTGCCATTCCCATTGCTGAAAACCTGATTGATTCCAAATCCTATCGACCCTCGGACGTATGCATCACTCGCAACGGTCACTCCATCGAAATCAATAACACGGATGCTGAAGGCCGATTGCTCCTCGCTGACAGCTTCATCTATCTTCAAGATAAATATAAACTCAACCTTCTCATCGATGTAGCAACACTGACAGGAGCTATTGTCAGGGCATTAGGCAGCAAAATGGCGGGATATTTCACTAACAATCAATACATTGCAGATCAACTGGAAATTGCTTCCTGCAAATCCAGAGAAAGATTTTGGCGTATGCCTTTGGCGAAGGAGTATGACAGGCTCCTCAATAGTACATATGCAGATCTCAAAAATGACGGAGGTGAACCCAAAGCCATCACTGCCGCCCTGTTTCTGCAACATTTCGTTAATTCCGGACTGCCCTGGTTACATCTGGATGTCGGTGGAATTCTTGTTCCGGATCCAAATGATCCTCTCTATGGTGGAGGTTATTTCTCGACAGGAATCCCCACAATTACACTGATCGAATTTCTCAAGCTTTTGAATGTCACTCACCCTTCCTTCAAATAACCGCCGAATCTTAAAATCCGGTATTGCAACCCGTCGTCAGTAATCCACTGCTCCCACATTTTTTACAAATATCTTGAACGAAAATGTATCCCTGGCGACTCCTGGTTATATGATGAAACATCTGGTAGAGTTTTATTATATAGATAACCGTGAAAAGGAGTTTTTGCCATGAAGCGAATTCATATGCAGAAGCGATGGTCTGCGCTGCCCATCATTGAGCTGGCAGTCATCATTTCGCTGACATGTTTCGGTGTTTTCCATGTCATTTCATTTCTCAATGCGGAGGCATTCAGCGTCACTGCCGTCACTGAAACCATCACTCCACCATCCGAAATCTTCAGTAATATCCACGCATCGCAGCGGGATATGACGGTGAGCAGCGAGCCGTATTTCAATGATCCTGATATCGGTATTTCCTGGGACTATTCCTCATATACCGCATCGGCGTTGCTTGAAATCTCCAGGAACCCGGATTTTTCCGATCTTATTGCCGTCGTCAGGGGAAATGAACCCGGGTTTTGCGGTATTCCGTCGTATATTCTTGGTAACGGCGGCCGATTTTATTATCGGTTGCGAAGCGATTCTGCTGATGATGCACCGGTGATCTACAGCCCGGTGAACTGGTTTGCCTGGGATTCAAAATTTGCCGGCATTCACCGAATGGTCAACGGCGATCATCCGCTGGGCAAATCGGAAGCGAGCATCTGTGTCCGGGACGGAGAGGGCAATCTGCATTTGGTCGTACCGCATCAATACAGCGACATGAAGACCCAGAACATTCTCTGGTATTTTTCGGATGACGACGGTCAGACATGGACCGCTCGCGGTCCGGTAAACCTTCCCGAGCACCGCTTTTCAAAAGCGGCATCCATCACCTACAGCGCGGCCGACAACATGCTGTATGTAGCCTATCTGGCCGGTCAGTCCATGCGGATGCCCATGCCCGTGTGTATCTGTCAATGCGATCTGTCGGAAGCGGCACCCCGGTTTTCCGGTCATCATACTTTTCTCGGGCGAAACGGACTGGCCTGGCGCAAACCTTTCATGGACACGGACACATCCGGCACGGTGCACATGTGCTGGGATGCCCCGCCGTCAACCGGCCTTATTCATTTTGACCGGCACAGCATTTTCTACACGAACAATCATTCGGAAACCTGGTTGCATCCGATATCCCTTGCCGACAACAATGCCGGCGGTCTGGAAGCCGGCTCCAATCTGGCATGTATCGGCACCACGGTGCATGTTCTCTGGGAAGGGGGCGCCTGGCGATGGTCGAATGATTACGGAACGACATGGCACCCCGATCTGGCCGACGATCCCGAATTTGTTATTCCTCCGTCAAGGACACCATCCGGGCTGCGATGGCGCTGCGGCACCTCCACAACAATACCGGGCAGGGATGCCATCGCTGTCGTGCTTATCGGGGAGCGGATTTCCGGCGAAACCGGTCAACCCTGGATGAAATATCTAAATTTTGATGAGCTGTGGCTGACCGTATTCGAACCGGAATCCGGCTGGTCGGATCCCAAATGCGTGCTCGCACTGGATGACAACCCGATGTTTTCACCGGATATTTCTGAAACGCAGCATGTGGTTTATCTGGAACGTCCGGATATCTCCTGTGACGGTACCCAGACGCTCTATATCGCCTGGGACGAGACCGAGGGCTACGGTCCGGTCCAGGAGGAATACCGACGGGCAGCCTACATCACCGAAACCGATCTTTCCGGAAAGGTTTTGTCGGCAAAACCCCTGCCGGTTGTGGATGATTTGTGCGGAATGAAGCCGTTGCTCGGTGCACCACGGTCAGAGCCCGGATGCGATATTGTCTGGGCCGTCGGGGAAATGCCCCGGTCCGATCTGCGCCCTATCCGCAATGGCATGGATTCCACGCTTGCCGGTATCATGTTCTGTACTATGGATAATGTGGATCAACACACATCAGAGAGCTTCGGATACCTGGGTGAATTCCACAGCGACGTATCGAATGACGGGTTTCAAGCGGCACCGCCGTTCCCTGAAATCTGCCTGCCGGAGCTGTCCCACTCGGCGTCACCCCCCACCTGGACACCTGATCCACCGACTCC
>JAFGJC010000192.1 GCA_016929305.1 candidate division CSSED10-310 bacterium
ATAGTAGGTCTTTGGCACGGCAATGCCGAGCTCTTCGGCCAACGTATAGGTATATTTTTTATTATATGTATATTTGCATGTTTCCCAGTCTGGCGATGTAATTCTAAAATATGGATCAAGATATTTTTTATGCGTTGAAAGGAAATAAACAGATTCATCATCGGATGGAAAGACAACCCATCCTTGAAGATTCTGTCTTTCAGCGATGTTCATCATAAAATCAAGCATTTTCTTTTCACGATGATATTCAGGACATTTATAATACCTGCGCACATATCTCGAAAACCGGGATATATTGGTTTCATAATCCATCAATACAATAGAGATACCTTTTTTTGCCAGACACCGGATCACACCCAGACTGTGAAAATGTCCTCCCAGAATAATTGCACCTATCGGAAATGACTTCAAAAGGAGTATTCCTTACGATTTGACAATTATTGATCGTACATATCGTATCGATACGATTTGGATTGAGGCACTCCTGTAAAAATCAGCCCCCAGAGAGGACTTTTCAGATTTTTAAAGCGTTCAAGTGTCTGCTGTAGCGACCTCCTTGATGTGACACCGATCTGGCCGATGAGAATGATACCATCCGCCCATTCTGCAAGCACAAGAGCATCCGTGACAGGCAATGTCGGCGGACAATCGAAAATAACGATCTTGTATTCCTTTTTCACTTCAAGAAAAAACTGATGCATCTGTTTGGAACCGATAAGTTCTGATGCATTTTTTACCGAGGGCCCGGCAGGAAGCAAATCCAGATTATAGATAGCTGTTTCTCTGACCGCATCTTTCCATGACACTCGTTTTCCCAAAAAAAGTGTGAGTCCCTGTTTTCGATGAGCGCCTGTGAAAATCACATCAAGTACCGGTTTGCGCAGGTCACAATCCACAAGCAATGTTTTAATCCCCATCCTGGCCGACGCGATGGCCAGATTTGCGGCGGTTGTCGACTTGCCTTCACCCTGACCTGGACTGGTAAAAATGAGGGTTTTGCACTTTTCAGTCTGAAGACGATGATGCATATACGTTCGAATCGTACGATAGGCCTCTGTGAGTTGTGCTGGTGTATTCTGAAAATGCATCAAATAAGGCATGATTGTTCTGGCTCTTCCGATTTTACTGGTTTCTGCATCATCCCCCCTCCATCTCATTTTTTGCCTAACCTTTGGAACGACACCAATTATTTCGACATCCAGATCTTTGATCTCTTCAGGACTGAGCACTGTATCCTCAAAATAACTTCTGCCAAATGCGAATCCCAATCCGATTAACAGACCAACAATTGCCGCAAGGACGAGATTGAAACGCACTTTTGGATAGACAGGCTGTAATGGAATGTTTGCCCGATCTACGACACGAATAGAGCTGGTCTGCGAATTCTCAAGAATACGCGTCTCTTCATATTTTTGACGCAGCATCACATATATGTCTCTGTTCACCTGAACATCTCTTTCAAGCTGCGCCAATCGTTGACTTTTCTGGGGTAATCCGGCAAGACGTGTTGAATATTCATCCACAATTTTTCTTAACGCTTTTGCTTTGGCATTTAACGATTGCTTTTCTGTTTCCAAATCAAAAATCTGCGCGATAATGGTTTGTGAATTTTCCAGCGGATCGATTTGCAATTCGCCATTCTTTGTAAATTGATTGATTGCTTCAAGATATTTTTTCTTGACTCCCCTGAGTCGGCTGTACAGTTGCCTGTACCGACTGTCCTGACGCGGATCGATACCCGCTCCAATAAGCTGGGCTTCATAAGCAGCCATATCGGCCACTTGCTTGGCCATCTGATTGCGTAATTCCTGAAGCATGGGATTGGACATGCCCTGGACCTGTTTCACCAAGCCTTTTTTCGTTTCATCAAGTTGATTGTTCAAATAGGACAATTGATTACTTATCGCATCCAGGTCTGTTGTGGTTTGATTATATTGCTTTTCAAACTCTGAAAGCTGAAGCACAAGCTGTTTTGTTTCCTGATCTAGAGAAACGGTTTTTTCACGCTTTTGGAAATTGGTCAATTCCTGTTCGGAATGAGACAGATTCGCGCTGACTTCATCCAGTTTGTTTTTGATAAAGTTTTTATCTTCCGAAACATCGTACTGGCTGACAAGACGATCATAATCCAGATACGCATCCACCCATGTGTTGACGATAAATGCCGCTTCGCCAGGCGAAGGCGCATATCCCATCAGCAAAATATGATTGGTTTCAAGTTGTTCGGATATTTTCGTGGCATCGCGAAACCATTCTACCTGTTTCGCCGGATCCGGAAGAATTTTCACAGTATCGGGTACGGAGTAACGTTTCAGCCATCGTTTCACCGGATTCATATGACGATCCGAGAGGGGTTGTCCCATTACGGTCAGAGAATCATAATAGGTGGATTCCTGAAAACGCCGGACCACATCGGCGGCAAGTCTGCGGCTCTTCAATATAGGTATCTGGTTCTTTACGAGGTATTTTTGCATCAACACATCGTTGACGTCAAATACCGTGCGACCGTTGGAACCAATATAAAGATCCGCTTTGGCTTCATAAATTTTTTGAGCGGAGAAAGTAAGAATCGCGACAGTTCCAACGATGATGAAAAAGGACAAAACAAGCAACCCGAAATGTCTTCTCAACGGAAGAAACAGCTGTTGAAACGGAGCATGTAAATCATTAGTTTCCATAGAATCTTATCCAGTAATCCCAAAAATCCAGACCATCGATATCCCCGGTCACTGCAAATACCGAACGTATACCTCTCGGCCAGCGCCATACTCTCAGTAAGGGGCCTTTTGCTGAATTCAGATACGATTGAAATTCCACAACCGGGCTGTCGCTAGACCTGTGATCGATCTCAATCGCGTAGCGCGTATCCGGTTGTTTTTCTTCAAAAAGATAACCTTCCTGATTGAAAAAGTCAACGTATTTGGATATACATTCGGGGACGATGCCGATCACGGGTTTGACACGACTGACAATCCTGTATGCGGAGGGAACAGGTTTCCATTCGTCCGAGAACATGCTGTCTTCTTTCCCCTTCACATTATTATATATAATAAGGGTTACACGATCTGCTGCATTTGTTATAGCTTGATAATTTTTTCCATCTATCCTTTTTATCTGTATCGAGTCGATCGCCTTGGTACGTTCACTCCACCACAGTGCCAATTCGGATAATGTGGGCGTCCAGACATCTGTCATTTTACTGATTTTCTTGATTAGCCTGAGAAGTGACATTTTACATTCAAGATACCGTTCGGGATGAAGCTGCAGGACGAACATTTCTTTGCGTTTATACGTTTCTTCGAAAATTGACTGCCATACACTGTCAATCTGCTCTACTCCGAATCCAAGACGTTCGACCAATATATCATCATCAAGCATGGAAACGGGTATTTCGACGAGAGATTTAATAAAATAGGGTAATGATACGTTTTCTCTTGCATCTTTTACTTGATAGGTTTCCAAAATACTCTGGTAATCTGAAACTCTTTTTTGTGGGATCAAGAGGGTTTTTGGCAATGGCCAGGAAATCACATCACTGCTGTCCCACAGGAACGCATGCGAATTCAATGTATTCAAGCACAGAGGATCTCTGCGTAAAAATGGAAATCGAAATCCATGATTTCTTAATCCGCATTGTTTGAATATGGCTAATCCTTGCTCCCAATGACGGTGCACATTTTCAATGGCGAGCTGTGTGTAGTCGATATGTTTGAAACCATGCAATGCAAACTCCACACCGCACTGTTCCAGACTCTGGAACAAGGTTGGTGTTCGGCGAACAACGGACGCAGTGACGGGAAATGTGGGTTGTATATTGTATCTTTGAATATCAGTTACAAACTGAATAAGGATTTTACGCACTTTTTCATTGGACAGGCCGTATCTTTTATAGATATTTAAAATACGAACTGCATTATAACCCAGAGACCGCGCCTTCGTCCTTGCATGTATAAGGCGGAGTGTATTCATCAGCTATTTTAATCGACAAGCGCATCAACGGCTTTTTCAGGATCTTTGATCATCACATCAGAATTTCTCAATTCCTGCTGAAGCAGCCATTTGTACGTTTTTTTCAATCCGGCCTCAAGGGTCGTCTTTGGAAACCATCTCAAAACACGTCTGGATTTTTCGATGTTTAAGACGCGTCTGCGAATGTTATCGATATCACGTCGATCGATATAATTATGTTTGACGTTGCTGCCAGTGATAGCAATAATACGGGAAACAAGTTCATTCACACTGGTTTCTTTTCCGGTGCCCACATTGAAAACATCACCTTCCGCGCGCGGCGTGATCGCCGCAAGTAGTGTAGCTTCTACAGCATCATCCACAAACGTGAAATCCCGTGTCTGTTCTCCATCGCCATGAATATGAGGCACATCATTTTTCATGATGCTGTCAAAAAACTTGGAAACAACGCCGCAATAGGGATTCAGGGGGGTTTGATTGATTCCATAGACATTGGAATATCGCACGATAGCCACAGGCAATCCATAGGTTTCATAAAATGCATTGCAATAATTCTCACCGCACAATTTGCTCGCTGCGTAGGGATTGATCGTACTCAACCTGTCGTCTTCATTGATCGGCAGGTATCTTGGGTTTCCGTAGACGGATGCGGAAGACGTATATATCACCCGTTCGATACCGACATTTTTTGCTGCCTGCAAGACATTGAACGTGCCTTCCGTATTCACCTTGAAATCCAGCCGTGGCGATTTCACAGAAACAATGATATTCCGAACAGCAAGATTGAAGACGAAATCCTTGTTGCTCATCAGTTTTTCCAGTAAATCAAAATCGGTGATACTTCCTTCGATAAATTCAATGTCATTCAAACAGGTGATAGATTCTTTTCTCCCCGTGAAAAGATCATCCAATACAGTTACTTGCGCCCCTTCCTCAACAAGTCGATTGACCAGATTTGATCCGACAAATCCGGCGCCCCCCGTGACCAGTACACGAGTCCCTTTGAATCGCATGCTTACTCCTATTCTTTTAATGGGCGTCTTTCATACTGAGTACAAACGGCACTGTCATGAGGATGATCTGCAAATCCAGCAAGACAGACCAGTTATCAACATACCAAAGATCGTATAAAATGGATTCTTCATAATTTTTTGGTGTCAGCCGTAAATTGAGTTTCGACCAGCCCGTGAGTCCCGGTTTCACACAGAGACGGCGACGATACCACTGTTTATATTCTTCAACCTCATAAACCGGATGCGGCCTGGGCCCGACAAGGCTCATTTTTCCTGAAAAGATATTGAACAATTGCGGCAACTCGTCAAGACTGGTGGCTCTCAGAAATTTACCAACGGGTGTCGTACGATTATCGATATATTCGAAATAATCTTTTAACACCTTGTCATTTTCGACATTGTAATCCTCTTTTAAAAGATTCTGAATATATTCCTGATGTTCTTCCTGTGAGCTTTCAGGACGCATTGTCCTGAATTTATAAATTTTAAATTTTTTACCATTCAAACCAATCCGCTCCTGAGTGAAAAAGACCGGTCCTTTTGATGAGAGTTTGATGGATAGAGCGATGAGGACGAGCGTGGGAAGACTGATGAGAATAAAAATGCTAGCACATAAAATATCAATCACCCTTTTTATCGTTTTCTCGAGCAACATTTTGATGAAGGACCATGAGAGTGCATTAGTATATTGATTTACTGAGAGTGTGACATCACAAAATGAATTCGAGATATTCTCTTCAATCTGTCCAGTAATTATTTTATAGACCCTGTTTAGCATATTTTTCAATTTTCAACAGTATTGGTATTGTCAGGATATGATACTTTAGGCGAATCTGTAACCCAATCCATGTATCGTCTGTATATAACGCGATGGAAGTCGATTTTCTCCTAACTTTTCTCTTAATCGTTTGACATGGACGTCTACCGTACGATCGGTGACAAAGGCATGTTCGCCCCATACTTTTTCCAGTATTTCGTTTCTCGTAAAAATATAATCCCTTTTTGACGCCAGCAAATAGAGTAATTTGAACTGGGTATAAGTCAGGTCGATCAACTTGCCAGCTTTTCGGACTTCATGTGTATCGAGATTGATTTCGATATCCTTGATCTGCATACATCGCTGTGTGTCCTCAACCATATGGATGCGTCGAACGAGTGCATTGACCTTGGCGACAAGTTCTTCAAGCTGTGGAATGGAGGCGATACACTCATCCACTCCTTCTTCCAGTGCATGAATTCGCTCTTCGAGCGCCCGGTTTTTCGACAGCAGTATAAATGCCGTTCTTTTGTACTGAGACTTGACGAGCCGTTTTAAATTTTCTACATCGTGATCTGCAAGATCCCAATCAACGATAATCGCTTGCGGAACCTTGTTTTTCAGCATATCGGTCAGCTCGGTGTAACTCATTGTGCGATAAACGTTGAAATTCGCCTGAATGAACGCATTTTCAATGTTATCACCCAAAGTTGAGTGCGAGATCATGAGAAGCAGGGTTTTGTTTTCCATGATAATGTTCCTCATCATAAGGTTTATGAATCCGAACCCATGAAAGGCAACATCCATGCCATGACAAATTTGACCATTGTAAATCATTTTATTTACTTTTGTTACGCTTTGGTCACAATTATTTCTGGCGTGAATATATGTGAAAAAGGAAATATTTGCCGATTGCCGGTCGGCAACATTGGCCGAATCTAAATACCAAGAATCCAGTAACCAATATAAATACACGGAGCAACAAACAGAGGACTGTCAAATCGGTCAAGAATCCCGCCATGCCCTGGCAAAAAACTGGAAGAATCTTTAACGCCGGCCTGTCTTTTAAAACCGGATTCCACCAGATCACCAATTTGTCCCACAATCCCGATGACGAACCCCGCAAACAGGCTTTGCCTGAATGAGAGTGACGGCACTAGGATGAATTTCAATAGATAAGCAAACATGAGAGCCGTAATGAAACCTGCAATCGCACCTTCCCATGTTTTCTTTGGACTGATGCGCACAAAGAGCTTGTGTCTGCCGAATTTCGATCCCCAAAGATAGGCTGCCGTATCACAAATCCATATGGTCAGAAAGAGAAGCATCACCAGCCCTGAACCGAATTGATCTGTCTGGTTGATAAGAACGGTTTGCTGCCGGATCAGGATTAATGTGGCAATAGACATTTGATATATGATACCGAATACTGTAATGGAGAGATTTTCAATCAAATATTCTTTATACATAAAGATTGCATAAATGGAGTTGAAAATAAATGCGGATAAAAGAATGGTCAGCAGATGAGAAGCATTAAATTGATAGAAATCAA
>JAFGJC010000193.1 GCA_016929305.1 candidate division CSSED10-310 bacterium
CCGGAAAACTGCATCATCGACTGCCAGTTGACGGCTCGCGGTTTCTATTTTGACGATGACGAACCGGATTCGGCCGTTGTCGACGGATTCACGATAAAACGGGGGCGAACGACCGGTAATCAGTATTTTAACAGAGGTGGAGCCATCCTTATCAACGATAGCCGGGCGTCCTTTCTCAACTGCATCATCCGTGACTGTTCCTCCGAAGCCGGCGGCGGCGGTATTGCAATCGTCTACAGCGGCCGCGGAACCTTTGTCAATTGCGACATTCTGTACAATCATACGAACAGCAGCGGCGGCGGCATTTCCGTCGACAGCGGAAATATCCAGATGACCCATTGCCGCGTCGTGGGCAATGACTCTTCGGGGTCCGGAGGCGGCATTCTGTCCTCCGCAGGATCCGGTAACTATTTCAACGTCCTGATCGAGGGCAATATCGCTCAACTGGCTGGCGGAGGTGTGTTTTTGACTAATATCCCCCCGGTGAATTTCTTCAACTGTGCGATCGCGTACAATCTGGCCGGTGCCATGGCTGGCGGTGTAATCACCTTTGACAGCCGGGCCGAGTTTCACAACTGCACTATATTCAGCAACAACGGTCCGACCTCCGCCAACGGCCTGTTCGCCAACGGCTCGTATCTGCCTTCGCTGCGTAACTGCATCGTCTATGGCAACGGCGGCTATGATGTCGCAGGAGAAACCAGCAATCCGCCGGCATCCTATTGCGATATCATGTGGGGCGGCAGCAGTGATCCCTATCCTGGAGCCGGCAACATCGATGCAGACCCTCTGTTTGCCAGGCAGGACGAGTATTACCTGTCCTGCACCGCGTCCGGTCAGTCCCAGAACAGCCCGTGCCTGGACGCCGGCAGCTCGGCAGCCTCCTCACTCTGCAAGAACACTTATTTCGGCACGATCTGCATGGATGACCTTTCGGTCAGGACCGACCTGACGCTCGATATCGGAACCGTCGATATGGGATACCACTACCTGGTGAGTATCCCGACACCCACACCGACCCAGTCGGTGACACCGACGCCCACCCGCACGCCGACCTTTACACCGACATCGACGCCGACTACGGATCTGTGCGGGCAGGGTTATTATGAATTTTCCATGCTGGAGGAACATTTCAACAACTGGCCGCCGGCTGGCTGGACGATTCAGATCAACGAGGGCGACTGCCAATGGGAGTCGAATGTGACCTGCGGCCTTCCGAACTACGCCGGATACGAAGGTGTAGCCGCCTGCTGCTCCAACGAATGGTGCGGGAGCCAAGGCCGCTACCGGACGGTAATGACTTCGCCGGTCCTGGACCTTTCGGGAGAAACGGAAGCTCGCCTGGAGTTTATGGTTGCGCTTGAACACGGCGACCCGGCGGATTTCTTCCAGCTTGGCTGGATCGACGACTTCGACAATGACGATATCATGAACCTGGAGGAAGACCATTCGCCGCAAGGTCCGGGCGAATTGATCCAGGTGGATGTGTCATTCCTGGCTGCCAAGAGTAATCCACGGATTCAGTTCACATTCCACTCTGACGAATACCATAACTATATTCTGATCGACCGGATCGCGGTCAAGGTCTGCCGCCCCGGCGCGTCACCGACACCCACTTCAGTGCCTCCGACGGCGACATTCCCGCCGGCCCCGACCTGGACACCGTCTCCGACACCAACGGCCGAATGCGAAGAACTGGGATGCTCGATCACCATGCCGTCGAACGATTTTGTGGCCGGCGATACATGCTCCTGCACGCTTCATATCTGCAATCCCGGCACGGATACACTGGGCAGTCTGCCGGTATTTGCAATTCTGGATGTCTATGGCAGCTATTTCTTTGCACCGGATTTCTCGAATTTTGCGCATTATACACGGGAAATCACTCCGGGACTGCAGACCATCGAAGTGCTTCCGTCGTTCACCTGGCCCTCCGGCGCCGGTGCGGCATCGAATATCAACTGGTATGCGGGTATCACCGATGAGGCCTATTCCACCCTGATCGGAGATTTCGGATTCTTTGCGTTCGGATGGCACTGAGAAAATACACTCAGAAACCCTTCTCGAAATTATTTTATTTGAAGCTGGTTGTGTCAGGTTAGTTAATCCTGTTATGTCACGAATAATAGGTATTTTTCGTGACACAGGCAGACCTTTTGATTAATCCGTTGACAAAAATCTGATTTCATTCCCAGATAAAATGTTATTATGTATTCACAAGTGGCGGCAATATGTCTGATTTCCTCCAGAAAAGCAAGCGTTGTCCCCCAAATGCCAGATCGGATTTGGGTTCATATTCGGGCACACTCACCGGTCTGTTTTGATCGATTTTACCCGCTATTGCTGATTTCAGCTTCTCCCCTATTTCCATGCGTCTGCCGCAACCCCTTGAAATCCAATGATTATGGGTATTCATAGAGAATCCTGCGTTTTGGCTTATTGCACCTGTCACGCCGATGCATCCGCCGAAGCACACAGTGCGAAGGCGGTTCGCCCCCCGGTAAGCCGACATGTCCACCATAGCTACAGCAAGATGGGAGTTTCATGCGAAGGCGAGCCATGTTTTTGATCCATCGAAATCAATGCCAGCCGAAAGAGAAAACACCCATTTTACCAAAAAGGTTTTCCACTCCCTGATCAGTCATTGCTGCATACCAATAGATACCGTTTGCAGAACCTGCTCCAAAAGGCCAGCGGAATCCCGGCAAAACAACAAGCAACTGCTCACCGGGATCGATATTCCTGATATAACAGTTGAAATCGGAAAAGTCGGGGGCGAAATAATACAATCCATAAACATCCAGAATGACAAATACGGGGATATTCTCGTACACTGTTTGATCCGGATTGCAAATGATGACATTACAGTAACAATAATCATCAGCGCTGTAATCACTGGACGACATTTCAATCTGACAACCCAGTTCCTTGCAGTAATACCGACCTGGAAGATGAATTCAGCCGGATTCTTGATGTGTCGGCGATGACCTACACCCGGCCCGGTAACCCGGACCGATGGGAAATCGGATACATTGCAGAGGATTTGGATGCCGCCGGACTCAGGAACCTGGTGTTTTATGATGAGGAATCGAAACCGTACAACATCAATTACAGCAAGATCATCCTGTATACCAATGAGATCCTGAAATCACATAACGCACAGATCGATCAACTCACGGAGGATTATGATCACAGGATCGATGCGCTTGAGCGTGAACTTGAGGAGCAGCGAGACATGATTCGTGAGTTACGAGAAATGATCATTTCTGGAAATCTGCCAGATGGAGAATGATGGGTACTGTATTATCCTGTGCATTCATCGATAAAAACTCGCTTCTCACACATTCCCTTACATCCTTTGTTTCTTTTCCATACACGCGCTTTCTTAATATTTTAGCAATCCGCATCCTTTTTGAAGGTGTCAATCGTATCTGCTGTTCGATATCCCATCGATCAGCTTCCTTGCTGATGAGATCGGATTCAATCTCTCTCGGTTAATAAGCTTGCTGAATTGACTCTTCCAAAAAAACAAGGCATTCTTGCTTGATACGAAACCCGGTGTTTTTTCCCGCACAGCCAGGAGTCAAGAAATGCTTTTCCAGTTAAGCAAGATTGCAAGTTTAGCGCCGTTGCCCGCAGCCATTTCGATCGGAAGGTTTTTGGGATTGATGATATATTATCTTTTGCCGATAAAACGCAGGATTGCATTTCAAAATGTGGAACGCGTTTTCAAACATTCAAAAACTCGTCGTGAGAAGAGGCGGATAGTTAGAAATTGCTATGCCCAGCTTGGAATGTATGTGATGGAGCTTTTGCGGTTGCCGATGCTGACACCTGAACTTAGCGAAGACTTGATTGAATTTCAGGGGTATGAGCATTTGGATGCCGCCTTCAAACGCGGCAAGGGCGTGATCATTGCCGCTTCGCATATGGACAATATCGATTATGCTGGTTGCAGCATGGCGATCCGTGGTATTCCAATCAGTGTCCCCGCTCGAGAAATCAAGTGGGCTCCAGCTCAAAAATTCATATCGGAAGTTCGCAGCAGGACGGGTGTGATTTTACTCCCCCGGCAACGCGTCAAGGAGCAAATAAAAGAGCTATTGAAACAGAATCAATCGGTTACTTTTGTCGTTGATCAGCATATGTCGCAGCGACGGGCTATCGTCTGTGAGTTTTTCGGGCAGCTTGCCTCGACATCTTCGGCACCTGCCCGATTTGCACTTGAAAATGGTGCGGCAATCGTCCCGGGTGTGATTTTCCGGAAAGGGAAACCAGGCCATCATATTCTGCGATTCGAGCCGATTTTTGAACTGGAAACGCCCTATGAAGACCTTACCCTTAACATCCGGCATAATACGGAACGTTTGAATCGCATTATTGAAGGATGGATCTTGGAACAACCTGAACAATGGCTATGGCTTCACCGGAGATGGAAGGTTCACGATCATCCCAATGACTGGGATATTCCTCAAGAACTCCTGCATCTGAAAGAACGGTAATAATCCATTGGTTATTCATAAATGTACAAGAAGAGATAATGCGGGCACCCTTAAAATAGATGCAGATCAGCTTTTTGAAAGGCTGATAAACCGTTAATCCTCCGATTGTTGAAGCCATAATTAGCACACAATCGCAACGAGGAGTCTCTTTTCCGTCAAGGTGTCGCATCATCATCCCTGATTAATCGGATTCGTAAACTGAAAGTTTTCCGGCACAGAAAAGATGTGAACCTTTCAAAAGGGATTGATTCACAGTGGGAAAAATCTTGAATTGACTCGTCATGATTTTTATGACCCAATCATTCCTGGCTGAAACCTGATTATACTTGACAGAAATCAACATGAAGCACTACAATGCGGGCAAGCCTGTGGTGGTTGCAGGCAACTCAAAATGGGCGATTCCCCCGAAGATCAATTGGCTGAAGGTTTTTACCCGGTCATGGGGGTGATTGTGTGGAGGATTGAATGATGGTTTTAACCAGATCTTTTGCTTTGCTGGCCGTGGTGTTCTGTTTCTGTTTTTGCATTTTGGCAGCGGGAATACCCGAACACCCCCTTATCAGACCCTTTCCCGGCTCCGTCTTGGCTGAAAATATGAGTAAACACATTAATTTCGATGCGTATGACTTTCGTATCAAAAATCCCGAAACGGGCAAAAATGAGAAAAAAACCGTGAAGGGGGAGTATTGGCGGTTACTTTATGAAGTGCGCCATGAAGACGGTTCCCGTAATACGGATATTTCGAAAGTGGAATTTGCCGAGAATTTCCGTGCGGCGGCTGAAGATCTGGGCGGCCAGGTTATCTTTGAAGATCAGGCCTATCTGACATTCACCATACCGCGGGACGACGGCGGTGTTACCTATTGCGAATATACCGGGAACGCGAGCCTCGGTCAGCAATACCTGACCATTGTCGATGAAAAACCGTTTAAAAGATCACTGGTGTTCGGTCCGGCTGAAATGAAAACGGCGCTGGATAAGGACGGACACGTTCTCCTCTATGAGATTCTGTTTGATTTGGACAAAGCGTATCTGCAAAAGAAGTCCCTGAAGCAGTTGGAACATATTATTACCCTGTTGAAGGAAAATCCGGATCTGAAACTCGAAGTGCAAGGCCACACAGACGATCAGGGCTCCGACGAATACAATCGCGATCTGTCTCAACGCCGCGCGGAAACGGTCCGGAATTTCCTGCTGCTCTTCGGTGTGCCGGAACAGTCTCTCGTGGCCAAAGGGTATGGCGAATCAGCACCGGTAGCGCCCAATGACACCGAGGAAAACCGTGCAAAAAACCGCCGTGTTGAGTTGGTAAAGCTGGATACGGACATTTAATCCGCCATAAAGTTGCATGCTCCCCGGTATCGTCCATTCGAGTTTCGTTATTCCCGCTGTCTTCTCTCAAGAACTTGCGGTCATCTGAAAACTAAGATGAAAATCCGGCGGTTCCTGAATCGGTCAGTGGAAAAACTATGCAGCCGTGTGCCAACAGTAATCTCCAAGCTTTGGCAAAACGATGGATTGCGGTCTTTATGCATTAAATCCATACTTCTGCTTCAAAATATGTTATTCTGACGCCAATTTCTTTGTTTTTTTAATGAGGTTTTTTTTAGATGACCAATCACATTCCAACTGTTGCACTGATCTCCCTTCAGAATACCTATATTGATTTTGGAATCCGCTACATTGCTTCATCCTGCCGTAAGGCGGGATTGAATGTACACGTGCTCTGGATCACCCGTGAGCCTACGGATCCATTCGACCGGAATAGTTGTGACGCAATTGCCCGGTGGCTGGAGGAGAAAGAAGTGGATCTGGTGGGTATCGGACTGATGTCTGTTCATGTGAACCGGGCATCACTACTCACTCAGACAATCCAGACTAAAACACGCATTCCTGTTATCTGGGGAGGTGTGCATGCCATTGTGGATCCGGTGAGCTGTCTCAACATCGCCGATTATGTCTGTACCGGTGATGGTGAATTGAGTTTCGTGGAACTGGCATCGAGATTGGCGGCGAAGAATGAACCGGAGGGAATCGATAATATCTGGTTCCAGAGAAATGGTGAGATACTGCGCACTCCCCGCAGACAAATTTCCGATCTGGACAGCTTTCCCCCGCCTGATTACGAACTGAATACACACTGGACACTCAGAGATCAGAGCGTGTTTCCTCTGGATGAACACATCCTGCGAAATGGCATACCCTGGATTCTAAAGAGACATCATACCATCTCATCCAGGGGCTGTCCCCACGCATGTTCATACTGCTACAACACTGCATTGAAACGTTTCTTCGGTGACGAACATTATCTGCGGATTCGCAGCGTGGATAAACTCATGTCCGAAATCAACGGGATCATTGAGCAGTATCCGTTCATAGAAACCATCAGCATCATGGACGATTCGTTTCTGTTCAAGCCCGATGGATGGCTGGAGGAATTCAGTGCAAAATTCAAAAAGACCGGACGGACATTCGGTCTTCTGGTGCATCCCAAAACCCTGACCCGGGATCGCATTGACATGCTGATCGATGCAGGTCTTATTGGATTTCAAATGGGATTGCAATCCGGATCAGAACGCATCAGCAGAGGGATTTACAACCGGTCCGAATCAGTGGATGATTTCATTCAAACGACCAGACTTCTTGATGAGTATATGGACCGGCTGCATGCTCGAACGATCGATGTCATTGTGGATAATCCCTATGAAACGGATGAGGACCAGGAAGAAACAATCAAAGTACTCTCAGGTATAAAAAAACCGTTTCATATTCAATTGTTTTCTTTGACATTATACCCGGAAACGGATCTGTATCGAAGAATGGTTGCCGAGAAAAAACCGATTCCTGCCGAAATGCTGCCTGAAAATAAGGAATACCTGAAATTCAAACCGACATTGATGAACCGGCTGATATGGATGACCCACTCCACATCCCGATCCACCGTGCTGTTTTTTATGCGAAACAGAAAAACATGGTGGGGTAAATTTTTGTTCGAAATATACTACCATTGCTGGGAAAAAGGATTGCGGATCGGGTTGCGTAAAGTCAAACACATACTTCGGGAATTCCTGAAATTTGCCAGACGGCCGGCGATGCATTCACCCTGACGGATATCATATTAGAATGGTATCAAAAAAGCCCCAAACATGTGGAATAAGGTTTGTCGAATGACCGCGGACAAAACATTCCGGGCAATATTGTCATTGTGTGATCTGCGGTATCCTCACAGATCGAGACCGCTGTCGAAATTCTCATGTTTATCGAAGATGTAAGGACCTGCAACAGCTCCCCAGACCTGCTGATCATTTGAATTGTATCCGCGATCCCAGGAGCGCATTTGATCGGCGGTCAGAGTGACCTCTGACGTTGCATAGGTCGCTCCATTCAAGTCGCTTGCACAGTCTTTGCCTTCCGTGCCGCCCATGAATGTGTCCAGATCTTCCCGGGTCAGGAAAACAGTGCAATCCTCTCTCAGTTCAAAATCAACCGGACTTAGATCACTGAGTGGATTTTCATCAGCCCATGCTCCCACGGCATTCTGTTCATCAGCAGCATTGATGAACTCATACACCTCGGATGCGACCTCTGTCCCGCTGGCCATGCGGATCTGATACACCCGCTGTCGATAAGGAGGACTTCCGGCCATCGCCTGCTCAACATAAAGCCAGTACCCGTCCGTTCTGGCAGGCCAGATCCATTTCATTCGCAACGTTATGTTATAGTAAGCTGGATGCTGCTGTGACTGATTATAACTGTCAAAATCTCCGGTCATCCAGGCAGTGGCTTGTCTGGCATTGACTGATTTATCCGGCGAATATGGAAAAAACGTAACCCCGATTCTGAAGCTGCCAGGCGAATGATTTTCTGATGTCAACACCACATATACAGATGTTTCTCCTGGAGCGATGATCACATTTCCAGGTTCATTATAGCCGTTATCCGCATCCCTGAAATATGCCGTAGTTTTATCCTCATGAAAAGCAGATACTCTGACATCGGCAGTACATGTGCCACTCCCGGAAGACACATCATCCCACCAGATATGATAGGTGCTTCCCGCTGTCCCATTAAAACAGAAACCGGTAGATTTTGAGACATTTGTGATACTTCCGGCAACCCAGTCGCTGTTGGTGGATATAGTTTGATAGGTTTTTGGCATCTCGGTCCATCCAAATTTGATTTGCGCGACATTACTCACTAATTCATTATGGTGTACAACAGCTCCCAGGAACATTGCTCCTGAAAACTCCCCCACTCCTGCCGGCCAGGCAAACTCCTGCATAACCCGCCATGTATCCGTCGAATCTGCTGCAATATCGATGTGAGCTGAGTCGTAATCGGGTGGATATTGAACCCACGAGGGATAAAACCAGTAATCCCCGGTTCCGATAGTCAACGCAACAAACAACACCGCATCCGGCATCGCCGGACCCGTATTATCTATCGTTAGATCAAGTGAGAATGACGACCCGGGCAGCACCATTGTCGATGGCATCGCAAATTCGATGTCAAGGTCCTGAGCTAAACCTGAAGCTGCCGGCACCATGATGACCAGAATTGCTAGACATATCCTATTGATTTTCATTGTTACCTCCTGTCAAACGGGATTCTTAGTCCATTATTTCAATGGCAACAGCAAAGCGCAAATTAAAAATAACGTACTGCTCAACCTGCCGCTTAATCGGCAGCATAAGCCCCTGAAACGTGGTGTTCACGGGTTTTCTAAAGATTCTTTCGCCTGGAACGTGCCCACATGCCTGCCCGTCTTGTCCGTTGGAAATTGACCATTCAGGCGTATTTATACGATGTGTGTGCTAATGCGGTGGATCTTGTTTCCGAGTTTTTCCGAACATATGAAAACGAACATGACACTTGACCGCTTCCCCAAACAGTATATTATTCGCTGGTAACGTTATGACCGATCTGAATATAAAATCACACGATAAAAAGCACAGGAAGGATTTTGTTATCGCAGGATTCATTTTGGGTTTCCTGTTCGGTTTGGGATATCCTTCTCTGCCAGGCGATCCGGGATGGTGGTACTTTAGTACGGTATTCTTTGAATCGATGATACTATATATTTTATGTCACTCTGTTGGCGGAGGTTTACTCGGTTTGTTAATGGCCAGGTTGATTTGGCGAACCACAC
>JAFGJC010000194.1 GCA_016929305.1 candidate division CSSED10-310 bacterium
ACATTTTTGGTATCGGATTGAAACTGGAATAATGAAAAAAAACCGGGATGATATCATTGTATCTTTTACATCAGCGATGTGTTTTACCATTTTTGGGCTGTTACTCGGATTGCTTCTGTACAAATTCAGTCATTCAAGTCTAAATGCATCGGATTGGATAACATTTTTAAACTGGCGTTTACCTTTCATTTTGGTACTCCCATCATTAATGATACGTGCAGGGTCATTATTTTTTTCTGTTGCAATCTCAAGAGCCGTTCTTAAATTAGATCTATGGTCATATCTAACGATAATTCCCTCAATTGTTTTTTCTTTGATGGAGCAGACACAGTTGTTGGGTCAGCTTTGGTTTGGTGTTTTGTACTTCTCTATACTGATATTCAAAACCGCGCTGATGCTTTGGATCATTTTTCGGGTTGCGGGTATCAAATCTCAAATTATACCTAAGCTTTTGTTTTCTGCCTTCTTATGGTTTTTCCTGAGCTATGCTGGATGGGAAGTACCCGTCCATAAAGTTACAGGTGACGAACCTCACTATCTATTAATGACGCATAGTCTATTAAAGGATGGCAATCTGAACCTGTTTGATGAATATCAAAATCTTGAATACGCGGATTTCTATTCAGGATTTCTCGTACCAAAGCCATCGGATTACATCCAACAAGGTATAATAAAATCAAGAGGGCTAGGCGCTACATTCTCCATTATGCTGATTCCGGGATATTTATTGGGGGGATATACCGGATCAGTGATTTTATTGGCTTTCATGAGTGCACTACTCATTAGTTTTGCCTATCGACTCTATGTAACTGTATCTGGAAATACTGTTTCATCAATAATTAGCAGCGCGATAATTGGTTTTTCGGTACCGATACTGATTTATTCTCCATTGGTATATCCAGACATCATTGCAGCATTATTAATTATCTTAGCTTTGAATCTGCTAACAATACCGCCTAAGTCAAAGCAAGGCCGTTCCGTTCCTCTCTACATTGTCATTTTGACCGCACTCCTGCTGTTTTTAAAATTCAGATACACTTCAGTGATCGTTTTGATCATATTGGGAACATTCTACAGAAGTACCCGCAGAAAAAGAAAACCTGCCATTTTTCTGGTTTCTGCAATCATTTTGTTTTTATGTTATTTGCTTATCGATAAATTTTACTTTGAGGGTGATCTGTTTCTCAACCGGTTTGGCGGCAAAGCTCAGATTTTATCCTATCTTCCCGGTTTCAGCGATGGGGACGTCCTGTTAGGTTTATTTCTGGATCAAGAAGCCGGTCTGCTCTGGCTTTCACCAGTATTTTGGCTTGCGCTTCCAGGAATACGTTTGTGGCCTCAAAAGCATACCAGTATCTTTTGGGTGTCATTGCTTGCATTACCTTTAACTGCGATATCACTAATGGGACATTTTGCCTGGCATTGCATGCCAACCCCTCCTTTGCGGTATCTTTTACCCGTTCTTCCATGCGTTGGATTATTTATGGCAATAACATTCAAACATTGGGTATTGTTGAGCCCTATTCAGAAGCTTATAGGTTTTTCAACCATCATCTATTCTTTTTTTACTGCCTTGTTACTCAGCCTTCAACCAGCATTTCAAATCAACATGGCAGATGGTACCGCTTCTCTATTTCAAGCCATATCATCACAGCTACATACATCCATCACGCGACTACTACCCTCTTTCACGCGGCCGTCAGCGATAAATCTCTTCTGGATTACATTCTTTATTCTGCTTTTGATATTTGGTTTTAAAAAACCAGGAAAAATTTGCCAGTCTTCTTTAAGCTATGCGCCATTTGCGTTACTTGTTTTGCTTGTAGCCAGTGCACTATTTATCCTCGGTGCAGATTCACTGCCGTTAAGAACTATTCATGCGGAAGACATTTCAGATTCGCATCCTGATGCTGGAAGTTATTACCCTCCCAATCCAGATCCGTTTTTTCATCGTGAAACAGATTACGGATGGACAATTTCTCCCGGAGAATCAATCAAGCCGTCTTTTCCTGTTGTGTCGGGATATTACAAGTTCGTCATTCGAGGTAAATTGGAAAAATCGAGTTTTGTCACCGATGTATTTCTGGAAAACAAGGGAAAAGTTCTAGGATTTGGAAAACTGTCATCCCGTCAGTGGCATTCTATTAGTTTTCCAGTATTTTTTAATGAGACCTCGTCACCGGATTGGCGAATTTTTACTACCGGCGAACCTCATCAAAAAGTAACGGTAGATTATTTGGAGTTGGTACCCGCATCACCCACATATGCAAAGTGTATATATGTTTGTGGTGAGATTGCAGACAGGTGTTCACTCACCAGACTTTCCAGTTACTGTTTTATTAAAGCTCTTCTCCAGTATCCCGGCGATCCCTATTATGACTTAAGAAATTATTTCAACCCAACTCAAATTAAACCGGAGCCTTTATTGACACACGAGAAATACCCATTAACTGAACATACAATGGATACAATCGCTGATAGCGTTATCAGTACCAGCTGGAAACAGGCCAATATGCTGGAGACTCTTTTCCGGTTTTCATTATTTTCAAAAATTGATGCCGCATCCTATCACTCCTATTTTCAATCCTGCTTGCAAAATGGTTCTTGGATACACAGCAAATTCAATATTCGGCAGTTAATGTCGAAAAATGGAGCGGATGATCCTCAACTATATTTATATATGAGTTTGTGTTCATTCAGGGACCGGCAGTTTGATCAGGCAATTGAATATCTCAGCAATTACCAGAATGCGATTAGAAAACCGATTAATTTAACTCAACCTCACTCTCATCTTGATAAAACCAATCCATTAAAAACAGAACTTTTAGAAATGTCCAATGATCCGGAATACAGGAATGCAACCGAAAAAAAACTTAGAAAAATCCTTTTGACAGGCCTTTCTGCTTTTAGGGAACAAAACATCGATTTGGCGGCAGTAGAAATGTATAATCTTTATAATCTCGATAAAACCTATTTTTTTGATTGTTTTCCATTACAAAGTATACCGTTTACTTCTGAAGTCTCATCTGCTTTTCCCGAGATATCGCTGGATGATACTCTTGAAATGAGCAGGTTGCTCTTGATGGCGAAGAGGAACAGTGCAGCGTTAATCTGGTCAGAACGTGCTTTGCAAAAAGATCCTGTTTCATCCAGAGTTCGTTATTTTGTTGCCAGAGCGCTTTTTCATAATTTCCGATATGAGGAAGCGGAACAACAATGTCTCATAGCAATAACTATGAAATTTAATGATGATAGAATTAGAAATTTACTTGAGGTGATCCGGACATCCATCGTCAAGCGAAGCGAAAAACTCGGATCAGCTCTTGAGCATGGATAATGATGCATGGATTATTTTGCGCTGAAAGCTGTTGTAAAAACTCTAACAACAATCGTTTCTGAATATCGCATAGTACAGTGTCATCAAACCGCTAACAGGGAACTAACCATATCTTTATCCTGCCGATCAGGT
>JAFGJC010000195.1 GCA_016929305.1 candidate division CSSED10-310 bacterium
ACGGTTTTTTCGCAATCATAAATTTTCTGTGATTCGCTACACTGCCGGCGAGGACACCAACGGCCTTCCTTTGATGCTGATCACCGTAACATGAATCGGAATGTCGGCACCGGATATCTGAAGTGCATTTTTCACCAGACCGATCAATCCCGAACAACATGGAACCTCCATAATTACAACTTCGACAGATCTCGGCGTGGAGAGCACAAACAAGCGCGACAGTTTATCGATATATTTCTGAATGTCATCCAGCTTTGGGCATCCGATCACGATCGGCCGTCCCCGCAAAAAATCCTTATGAAAATTGGCATAAGCAAACGGTACACAATCAGCGGTGATGCACAGGTCAGCATTGTGGAAACAGGGTGCCTCCGGCTGGATCAGATGCAGTTGCACAGGCCATTGCCGCAACGCCGAATTCTGAAACACAGAACCTCCCGCCACCTCCACCTGTTCCACCGGTTGCTCCCAGCAATTACCTGCTGACGACTGACATCCCTCCGGCCGGGATGTCTTCACCGCGTGAAACGCCGTGGCAACCTCATCAAACGGTTCCACCTCGCGTGTTTCGATACGTAACGCACCGGTCGGGCAAGTACCCAGACATGCACCCAGACCATCACAATAGATATCTTTGACTAGACGGGCTTTTTTACCGCTAGGCGTTTCCACCAGCTGCAAAGCTCTTTCATGACATGAAGGGATGCACTGACCGCATCCATTGCACAAGTTCTCATCGATGACAATAATGTTTCTCTTGATTTTCATAACTGCCCCTTTCCGTCAATCATTGGCAAATACACTACTACGAATTATCGGTGTTATACTGAAAAGGGGAATTGACCTGAGTCAAAAACCTCAAAAATACATTTGAAGGCCCTGCGGTATCCTTTCATACCTTTCAATGTCATCCCAACAGCGATCCGTCGAAAATGTGCATTTAGCGCCCAATGCCAGTTTGACAAAATTATCAATGTCATTGATATTCAGATCAATAACTTCAGAAACAAGCCGTTTCTCAACAATGATTGATTTTTGTGCATTGATGGGAACGGAGACAAAGGGATGCCGATACGAAACCACAGGCTGAAATGTCGCTTCATAGTAACACACAGAAATTTTAACTCGATCGGTATCCACACATTCGATCAATGGCAAATCGATCATCAGACAATCTTTCCCCGAATTCACCATCCAGGATTCATCAGAAAATCCATGATGTTTAAACGTATCGATCAGTGATGTCACCGATTCCGGATCGCTACGCAAAACAATCTGGCGAATATACCCATTATCCGTCAGACTTTCATAGGGTTTAATGATCCATCTGGCGTTTCGCAGCCGAGCTGCTTTACGTTGATACCGGTTTTTATAACCAAATGAGCAGTAATTGATCGGAAGCTTAATTTTCTTATCCTCCGCGGTATTCATCAAGCGGAGAGCAGTGAGTTCCGAATCCAGGACCGTTACTTTCTCACCATGAAGCACTCGATAGTTGCGGTCGATAATGTGATTTAAATTATGAGGAGTGACGCGCAACTGATGTAAATTCAAATAGCTGATACCGGCATCCGCCATTTCATGGATTTTCTGTTCCAGAACACCTTCATCTTCGGGAACCGCGGGAATTTCAACGGTCACATGGTTAACAATACCTACCGCCAGACGTGCTTTTTTAAGAGAATATTTCGTGGCACCTATGTCAAACCGCAATTCATCCAATCCCGCATCTCTCAATCGGAGCAAAATCTCTTTATTGATGTATGTTCCGTTGGTATACAGCCAAAGATAGATATCGTCTCCGAGCGTTTCCCGAACCTTGGTTAAGAACTTTAACGTCAGATCCGGCGTGAGAAGCGGCTCACCGCCACTGATGCTGACACCGGAAAATTGGAATAACCTGACATAATCGACATAATCAGTCACTTTACGAAACGGCACGGAATTTGTTGTGGGAACATCTGTGTAATCTTGTCTGGATGGACAATAAAAACACCGGCAATTGCAACGTCCGTTGATAAACAGGCACGACCAGGTACCCTGTTGACAGGTCTGACATCCCAAAGAAAGGGTTTTCGAAAATAGTTTGGTTCCTTTGTTTGCAGTATTTATTCGGCAAAGAAGATCATCCAGCAACCGTTGACGCATTAATGCCGCCGCTTCAGCTTCCTCTTCCGTTATCCATCGCAGATCATCATACCGCTCACCATACTCACGATGATTCAATGCTATGATCTGTTTCATATAATCTGTCACAGCTTTATGTCTCCAAACAATCCCTTGAAAATCACCAACCCTCACTGCAATTAATATAAGCGATATCACCGGTCCAAGGATCAACAACATAAAATTCTATGAATTGTCGTATTGATGGTTTGCTCCTGGGATCAAAATAATCTGCAAACATTTTGACAATACATCGTGTGGGGTGTAATTCCCAGCGGTCAAACTTAAACGGATAGCAGTAAGCGTGACCCTTCCATGGAAAATCGTTATTTGCTCTTTCTTTAAATTCCGTTTGAATTTCTTGAGGAACATCCACGACAATGAACGAATCCTCTGGAATATTCAGAATACGCATGGGGTTGACCAATCCGCCATCTTCAATCACTAAAAAAACTTCGTCCGGAGAAATGAACACGCTGTCTTCATCATGTCTTCCGACCTGATAACTCTGTGACCAGATATTAGTGTTCTTCCAATAAACAGTCTGACGGGTCACAAAGGTTTCTACATATGGAAATGGCAGACAGCAGGTGTGGTCCGCTTCGCTCATAATGGTTATCGGTGAAAACACGGTCGTACGTTCCTCTTCCAACACGCTGTTTTCAGAAAGCGGTTTCTGGGAAACATGAACACAACCGCTTTCCATAAATACCAGTACCATTAAAAAAATGACAAAAACATGCTTTTGAAGTTTAATCATGTCCCGCCCTCTGTTGACATAAAACTCTAGGAATTTTTCAAGAAATGACTCTGTAATAACTTTCATCAAACCTGAATCAACCCAAGCAGTAGAATAATAAACCTCCTTCCATTAACAGGCAACGCTGTTACAATGATTTCGAATCTGAATGTCCCTGTATTGCCCAAACCCGCCATTATCGAAACAAATCTATTTTCTGGCACGTATATATTCTGGTAGGAATAAGCCTATAAATCCGGGTTGAGCATCTTCCTTCCATGACACCTGATGTTCAATCCGGATTTGCCTGATTTTTGTCGAGGGGAATATTTTTTGGGGAGGAAGGGTCATGAGTAATTCGATGAGTAAAGATTCGCGCTGGCGCCGGGAGATGGCGACGCAGCTTTCATCAGTCTATTCTGCGCACGATAATGTTCGAACAATTTTGCTGGGTGGATCACCCTCCAAAGGATTGTCGGATGCCTATTCCGATATTGACATGGTTGTGTATTGGGAAGAGCTGGATACGGATTTCATCGACAACGCTCCCCTGACCGAATGGGGAGGCAACCGCGGACTGCATTTAAAGATGAGTCCCGCGGGATCGCAAATGGAACTGTATTATTTTGACACCTTGATATTCGAAGTTGGTCACATGACCCTGAAAGAATGGGATTCGTATATCGACGAGGTTCTGAATAAACATTCATTGAATCCGATGCTGCTGAAAACGATGGGAGGATTTTTATCCGCGTTGCCGTTATATGGTGAAAAGCTTGCCGATAACATGAAATCAAAGATTCGTGAGATGCCTCGAGCACTCGCCGTTAAAATCGTACAGCAGAATCTCGGTTTTTTCTGGAAAGGATGTATCGTCAATCAGGGGATCAACCGAGGGGAAATCCTGTTTGTCTATGACGCGTTCTGCGCAACACTCAAACGCCTTCTGTTTATTTTAGCGGGATTGAATGGAAGGTATTTTGCACCTGTCGAACCTCGCTGGATCGAACACGAACTTGAACATATGGATCTTAAACCGGCGGATATGTGGCAGCGAATAAAATCCATTTTCAAAATGGATTACGTTGAAGCCAACAAGATGATTGAGGAGCTGATTGTCGAAACAGTAGCGTTAGTTGAAAGACATATGCCCGAGGTCGATATGTCGCGATATCGTGAAACATCAGAAATTGAGATAAATCCCACTTATAAGATGCCAAAGATAAAAAAACTCACCTAAACGGAAGGGGTAACATTGAAACTGTCGTCGGCATCGCTGTTTGAGATTTCAGATTGTTCAGCCATCTCCAGAACCATTGCGTTATAGACAATTTCCGTAACAGACTGGATTTCAACACCTAATTTAAATTTTTTATTGAGTTCAAGAAGCTGGTCGGCGCAATTATGACAGGGTGCCGCAACAATCCGTGCTCCAGAAGCACGTATCTGTTCCGCCTTTAGCGATCCGGACAGAATACGCCGGTCACCGTATTCACTCATGGATAACATCCCACCACCGCCGCCGCAGCAGTAATTGTCTGCGCCATGGGGCATCATTTCCTGAAAATCCATGCAAACACGTTTTAGAATTTTACGCTGAGGTTCACTCACACCACCCCATCTTACCAGGTTACATGGATCATGAAGAGTAATCCTTTCCGGATTTCTTGACGGATCGATGCGAATTTTCCCGGTATCAATATAATCCCATATCAGATACAACATGCTTCGAGCACTTATATCGTAAGCTCTTCCAAGCCAATTGGGTCCTTCCCAGCGGAATGAACGGAAACCGTACCCACACTCCGAAAGGACAATTTCTTCAACGCCAAGATGCCGCGCTTCATCGATAACCTGACGTGTAATCGCAGCGGCAGCTGTGTCATCACCGGAATAGAGCCCGTAATTGGTCACGTCATAAAACCGGCTTGAAATCGTCCAGCTTTCCTGCGCTGCATGGAAAATACCTGCAGCAGCCAACAGTGAGAGAGGGAAAAATTTAACCTCCCTTGGATTTATCAAATATAAAATCCGCCTGCCGGGTTCATCTACAGGAATGATCACACTGTCATTATTCATTTCGAGTCTTAGATCCTGACAGAGCCATTCCACAGTATCCAGTAGTTCCCGTCTGGGAATTGCCATCTGATTGCCGGTGGTAATCTGATTGTTAACGACAGCCTGCAGACTTGATGGAACTTTTCCGATTTCGGCAAGCATTGTCCGCCCCGTACGAATAACGGAACTGACATCGAATCCGATGGAACAGTGCAAACCGCATCGACCGCAAGCGGTACAGCGGCCGTATACCGTTTCAACTAAAGACTCAAGAACATCTTTCGTCAGTGACTGGGCACCCACCCAGGGTGCAAGAAAACGTCCCAAAAACGTATAATAACGTCGAAATATTTTCATGATCTGTTCGGCTTTATAAACCGGCAGGTTGAGAATGGTCGGATCGGTCAGATAGATATGGCAAGTTTCGCCGCATAACCCGCATTTCACACAAGATTGATAATGAACCGGACCAAGCTTTCGGACAGCCGAAACAAACGCTTTCATGGCTTTTTGAACATCTGTCTGGTTGCCAGGTCTTTCTGTTTGAGTCATTCGTACCATCCCATCAGTGAATCTGCGGAAACCGGTAGGTGCCACGGTATCCCAACCGCCCCCCGAAATCAGCTCTGGCCAGGAAAAACAAAACCGCATGCTTTAACTTGCCGAGAGGCATATATACAGCTAAACCTGATACAATACCTGCAAAAACAGTGTTATTTACAACGTGCAGATCGTATAAGAACCCTGCAGCAATAAATATGATCGTCACTATTGAGGCTGCATAATCATCAAGGCAGCTGATCGCCCTCATTGCGCGAGTTATAATTCGCATGACGAGTAGAACAGAAGCAGAAAGTATCCCCGGAAATACAACACATCCCGAAATGACTGGAAACCAACGGGCATATGCCGGATTAACTATATAAACAGCCGTTTTGGCAATGGTCCAGAATACACCGATGTGAAGAAAAACACCGAGAATGAACTTCACGAGATGCCGGTTAACGGTCTCTTTATGACCGGGAAGCATGCTATAGGTAAACGCATAAGCGATGCCATCCCAGATACGCCCTTCAGGAGTGCTCACATCTGATTTCTGCCTTCGCATAGATCTGATTCCCAGAAATGACAAGCTGCCTGTTACCCAAAATGCCGCTGTCAGCACTATGATTTGTTGAACCGTCATACAACAGTTTCCGGTAAATCTTCCCGCCGGGGAAAGACGTTATACACACCCATCCGGTTTGGGCAGTCCGGCAATACGGCAGGCACCTCGGGCCGGACCTGAAGTAAAGAGTTTATAAACTTCTCGCACACTGACCTTGTTTTCAGTACACAGAAGCCGGACAGGGGGTGCCAGATCATTTTCCTCCCAGTATTTCCGGATATAATTCACCACCGCCCAATGTTTTTCGGACATCTTCTCTATCCCCTCTTCCAGGGCAATTGCCTGGGCAACATCCGCACTCCAAATACCAGGCTCCTTCATAAAACCATCTTTATCGAATTGTATTTCCTTATCGCCGATCTGCATTCCTAATACCTCCCGTTAAAACCCTAATCCATTCCGTGGCTAGGGACGATCCGCTGCAAGCTCTTCCATGGCAGCAATCGCTGTTGTTATGTGCGCTTCTGTATTAAATGGACCTATTGAGAATCTGATGGTTCCACGGGGCGTGGTCCCATGATGTTCATGGATCAAAGGCGCACATTGCAAACCCGTCCGGGTCTGTATGCCATAGTCTACATCAAGAATCGTTCCAACATCTGACGGATCATAGTTTTTCAAGGTGACGGACAGAGTAGCCACTCTGTTTTTCAAATTGGATGTTCCGCAAAGCGTAATGTTCTCGATGGACAGCAAACCTTCTTGCAGTTTCCGCATAAGCTTCATTTCATGGGTATAGATGTTTTCCATACCTTTGTCCAGAACCCAGCTAAGACCGGCATGCAGACCGGCTATCCCCGCAAGATTCATCGTCCCAGCCTCCAGTCTGTACGGATATTCATCAAGATGGTACGGATGCGCGCTTCGCACACCTGTTCCACCATAAATGGTTCCTTTGATTTCGGCGTCATCCGCAACACAGATACCTCCCGTTCCCGTAGGTCCATATAATCCTTTATGTCCGGTAAACGACAGGAAATCGATGTGACAGTCTGCCATGTCAATCGGTATAACACCCGCGGTCTGCGCGCTGTCAATCGCAAAAGGGATACCTTCTTCATGGCATACCTTTCCGATCAATTTGATATCCTGAACAACTCCGGTAACGTTTGACCCATGATTTACAATGACTAACCGCGTGTTTTTTCGGATAGCCCTGCGGATTTCTTCAGGATCGACATATCCTTCGGAATCCGGTTTGACATAGGTTACCTCAATACCACAGTCCTTTATTTTATGATTGAGGGGACGTATCACCGAATTGTGTTCCACCCAGGTGCTGACGGCATGATCCCCCGGACCCAGAATGCCATTGATGATAAGATTTAAACTCATCGTGGCATTCATTGTAAACACAAGCCGGTTCGGATCCTTCTCCCTGCCCTTTTCAATAAGACTCCGATTGAAAAAATCCGAAAAACCTTTCCTGGTTTCATGAATCATCTTTTCGGCATTCAATGCAAGATCACATCCCGTTCTGCCGGGATTGACACCGTTATTCCGATAAAAATCCCGAACGGTATCATGCACAATGGCGGGTTTGGGAAAACTGGTGGCAGCATTATCCAGATATATAATCTCCGGGTTCATCGATGACACTCCTTGTCAGCCGGTTATATTAAAAGAAATTTATAGACCTCCCCTCCCAGGGAAAACAGGTTATATTCTACCTGAAGTTGAATGTAAAATCGAGTTTAAGTTGTTCTGTTGCTGAATTGCCGGAAATACGGATTTCAGCTCGGATTGCAGGAAAACACTCAGGGAGTGCGCCGAAACACGGCAGCCGCAAGAATGATTCCCATTAGAATCAAGGTGTACCCCACACCCGCTGGTGTTGTCGCAGGAATTAGATTTGGTGTTTCGGTAGGACCCGCAGTCGGTGTGGGCGGCGCTTCCATAACGACAATCATCCCATCTGAAAATCCCAGATAGGGATTGGTGTTGTAATATTCGTTGGCCGGGACTGACGGGCAGTCCGTAAATTGAATATATAAACTCGTCCCGCCGACAGGTATCGAAGATGTCGCCCAGTACGGCATGCAACCGCCCATAGTCTGATAGACTTGCAAAGGACTGCTGGTGGCATTAAAAAATCTGACTCTATCCCCTTCATTAATCACCTGCGGATCGGGATAAAACCCGAGAGCATCGACCTGCACCGTAAAATCAGCACCGCGTGTGACCATCGGAACACTCGCTGCCATTAACATCAAAATAACGAAAATTGGCTTGCAACGCATGATAATCCTCCTTTGCATCCATTATCCAGTGAAAGATTTTATAGTCATTATGAAGCATTCATGCCTGAATGCAAAGTGTTTTTTTTAATAGCTTTGGCGCGAATCATTGAAACGAACCTCGCACTCTGTTATGAACTTGTCGATGAATACCGCCGGCGTATCTCAGAAAAAAATCATTACGATCAGTCTGCTTTTGATAGCATGGTCGGCAGCCTGGCGAATAGCCTATCACTATCAATCTAAAGACAATATTTTAATGGAGGTGTTTTCCCTGGATGATCTCTGGTACGACACGCGAGCCGGAGAAATACTCACGGGAGACTGGCCGCTTGATGAGAGTTACGAGAGAGGCCCGCTCTATCCGTATTTCCTGGCAGGAATCTATACCATATGGGGTCATTCTCCGAATGTTGTCCGGATCATTCAGCATGGATTGGGAACCCTGCAAACCCTCCTTATCTTTCTTATCGCACTGAAACTGCTGCCGTTCAGATGGGCGGTTTTTACTGGTCTGGCTGCCGGCTGTCACGGAACATTTGTCATGCTTGAAGGTGAGATTCTGATTGAAAGCCTGGCGCTGTTTCTGGTGACATCAAGCCTGGCAGCCATCTACCTGCCTGCTAAACCCAATTATGGAATGCTTTTTCTGTCGGGAGCGTTTGCGGGACTTGCCTGTGTCGGAAGGCCCAATATCCTTTTGGTGCCCCCCCTGATAATTCTCTGGATAC
>JAFGJC010000196.1 GCA_016929305.1 candidate division CSSED10-310 bacterium
ACGGGCAATGTCACTGAACTCCTCCATCGGATATGTTCGGCAGCCATGGACAAGACGTCCCACTTTTGACGGCTCGCTGTCAAATGCAGCAACAATCGACAGCTTGGGACTTCGAAGCGGAAAATAAGACAAGATCGCTCGTCCGAGATTACCGATTCCGACAAGAGCGACAAACTGAGTTAACGGGGCATCCAGAATCAGACTGAACCCGGTGATCAGATCGGATACTCGGTAACCCCGGGAAGGATTTCCGGAAATACCGGCCAGCATGAGATCCCGCCGCACTTGAACGGGGGTGGCATGAGCCATTTCCGCCAGTTGATGGGAAAAGACATGGGAGGTGTCTTGCTGCATAAGTTTTGACAGCAACCTTCGATATAGACTGACCCGTTCGACAGTTTTTTCGGAAAGCACTATTTCCCCTCCCGATCAGTAAGCTGTTATTGAAATAACACTGTGAATTAATTAACAGCTTACGTTCTCTCTACTGCTGTAATTGACTCTTGTCAAGACTATTTTATCCATCACCGCGGCCAGATTCGAGAAGCTACCGCCCGTTTTGCGTGTGTCACATCAACCCGAAAGTCACACCGCATTATTCCGGACGCATGCGTTTCGGTTGTACCTTATCTCGTTAAAAGAAAGGGAAATATGGTCAGTCTTTGTGGCGTGAGCTGGTTTGGAAAATTAAAAACTCAAACAACCAGCGAAGCATGATTCAGTTTGTGAAAACTGTTAACCGTAAATTGTCAGCTTTTTTTCAGAACTTGACCTCTGAATAGTCACTCAAATATCATCCGAGAAGCAGCGTAGGCGGAGATCTGGAATGTAACGCGCACCATGAGTGGACCCCAGCGATTCACGTCGTTCCGGGCAGAATGACCGCTCGTGTTTCAGCAATGTGTCAACCATGACATGTCGCCAGAGACGATCCTTAAAGTTTATAAATTTTCTCCATGGATTACTGCTGTCGCCGGCGAAGCCACCGGATCTGATGATTCGGGATCGAACAATCCGGCGATTAATTGTGCTGGTAAATCCGAGTGCGGGATTTCCAGCTCCCCTAAAAAAACTTCCCGATAGGTTGTCGAAGGCAGAAGCCGAACCGGGAAACCTTCAGCATGCGCCTGAGCTGTCAATTGTCCTTTTCGAATGGCATAAAAAACTGGCGGATGCGTTCCACTGAGCGATGCCAGATGGAAAACGGTGTTCCGTCGCGGTCCGGGGTTAATCAGCGTCATGAAAAGTTTCAGCCGGTTTTGATGTGTGTTAGCGGGGCGGGTACGAAGTGTGAGTGACGGCAGTTGAACTTGCCGGCAGGATAGACCGTGAAATGCCAGATAAGCGGTATCGGTTACATGCGGTTTCAAGGCAATGCGAGTAATAGGAATTCCGGATTCGACGGGCATCAAAGCGCTCCAGCTTCCAGGAAACAGCGAAACGTACACGCCTCCCTTTCTTGTGCCGACCCAGAGAATATCCCAACCGCAATTCTGAATGGCGATAGCGGTCAGATCGGAGGGGAATGCTGGAGAATCGGGGTGTTGCTGCCAGGTATGACCGCCATCGACGGATGACAGAAGTTTATTGTCATGACCGTTATAGATGCGTTGAGGAAGGGATGTCGAGGTGCAGATGCAGCATCCCGGTGTATTCAAAACAGTCGTCGACCATTGGTGTTTCTTTACGTCGAAGCGGTGAATATGCGTTTTCGAAAGCACTATCAGCCACTGCGGGGGATTTGAGGATGAGATGATCAATTCAAGGATGTGATCCTGGCTCGGCAAAGGATCACCGATACGCTGCCATTCACCCGTTCCGGACAGATCTTCAAAAAGTTGCAGCATTTCTCCCTGAAGCCGCGCAACAGCATAAATACGGCTTGAAAGCGGGTGAACACAGATTTTCAGGATGTTGCCTATGGTAAAATGCCGGTTTTGCCAAGCTGATGAACCGGATTCCAGCACATGGATTCCCTGCAGTGAGCTGGCGACATGGAGAGTACCGTTTACCGCCACGATATCCTTGATGGCGTTGAATCCGGAAACTACTTTCCATTGGGGAGTATTCAAATAAAGTGTCATGTTGGAAACGGCTGCCAGGTAAGCTCCCGTTGATTGAACATGCGTCACGGAACGTGCGGCCAAATTTCCGTTAATCTCTTGAAATCGGTCATTTTGCCATAGTGAAACGCCATGATGAACGAATCCGGCTGCAATATTTGATTGCGAGAGAGACAGAACGGTGACGGTAGAATTGTCGATGAAAGTATCCGCCAGGTGCCAGGAATTCGAATCGGCATCATAATGATGGACGCCGTGGTTTTTGGTCCCCGCCCACACCGATGTGCCGGGCTGGACAGCCAGGCAGGTTATGCCGGTTCCCGGCAGACCTGTGCCGGTTTGCTCCCAAACCGATTCGCGATATCGAAACACAGCAGAGTCACCTGGCGCGGTGGTTCCCAGCCATAGATTTTTTGATCCGTCCTGGCAAATGGAGTGTATCTGGTTTTCGGCAAGGGATTGCGGAGTTATGTTCTCACAGGTAAATCCCCCGTCGTTTGTCCGATAAAGTTGCGGTGCAGTTCCGGATGTGACGGCAACGTAAAACAAAAGAGGATTATCAGGATCGAAGTAGATCGCAGTTACCGGATCATCGGGCAGTGATGAAGGGAATCGATACCATTTTTTTCCGGCATTTGGCGAAAAATAAATTCCGGTTTCAGTACCGGCGAAGAAGAGATTTCTGTGGCCCGGATGTTCCTTGACACAAAATACTTTTTTGTCGGCCACAACCGGTCCGACCATCCGCCAGGATGCGCTTTTCTTAGTGTATTGGCTCACGGCACCATTACTGAAAACAGCGGTTACACTATAATCTTCGCTGCTGGTGATCAGTATGTCAGCAACGGAGTTGCAGGGGTGAACGGGAAGGAATGATCGTTCCCATTTACCGTCACCGGTGCAACAACTGTAAATTTCACCGGCGTTGGTTCCCGCCCACAATCTGGACGGATTCGCCGGGCACCAGGTCAAAGCGGTGATGTGGCCACCCTCCGGACCCTTAAGATCACTCCAGCGTGCCGGAATGTGCCTAATTCCGCTGCGATAGGGAAATATTCGGTTTTTTTCAAGAAGTTGCCGATCCATCATTCCATTCTACATGGGGTTTCAACCATTTCCAAATAGAACGTTGCCGTTCAATCTTCAAATTGTGATAGGACGCCAGCCGCCCGATATCCCGGAATGTAATTTTGCCTTCTGGAAGTAGACACAGCTTTTGAAATTTGCGATAATAACAGTGCAGTTAAAAGGCATAATCACATGGCAAGAGTCAATAATGACCAAATTGTTATAGGTATTGAATTTTTAAAATTAACGCATTGGGATCGCTATATCCTCAATGAAAATATTGCCATATTGGAAAGGAAATTATTTCCCGAATCGCGAAAACAGAAAGAAAACGAGAATGAGGATATCTGGCGAGGTAATCGAAGACGGCACTACCGGTTGGATACGTCTGATTTTCATCTGGAAATGCTGCTAGATTTTCGGCCAAGCATATTGAGGTGTTTCAAGGCAAAAGTACTGAACATTTCACCCTCGGGTTGTTGCCTGTTGCTTCCTTCCGGTGAGACCGTTCATGAATCGGCGAGGATTCCCAAAGTGCAGATACAGTTTGGACGGGAGGTCGTTTCATGCCGGGCGAGAGTTGTGCATATTTACAATTCCATCAAGGAAACGCAAAAATCTGCCGGTCATTAATCTGACCATATAATTTATCCAAAGAGGTTAATTAAACGTTTATAGATAAGCACTTGCTCACTTGCTTCGCCCGTGCGTGAGTGCTAAAGTTCCGCCTGTCATCATTTTAGGCATAACATCTGCAGGTTATTTCATTAGGGAGTTTATGATTGGCAGGTAACAAAATCCGGTTAATTCCATGGTCATATCGAATCATTATGGCAAGTCTGACCGTAGTTGTTTTTATTGTTTCCTTTGTTCTTGTTTTTTACAGATTGAAACCGATTTTTCTGTTCAAGGCGTCGGAAAGTCTTGTCCAGTCAGCTGGTGAGCTGCGGAATTTGGCGCGACAGAGACATGATCTGATCCGTATTTATCAAATTCAGGATGAGAATCAGCTCCGGCTGCGATTGCAGGATGTGTCGGATTTTATCGCTGATGTCAGCCGGCAGGTGGAACTTGCAGCCGCTCGGCGAACGATACATTTGACCGATGCGCGTAATCTCGTGCTTCAAGCTGTCGTTACCGGCAATTTTGGGAACGCTGCCTATGGCTATATCATCGATGAATCGGGTATGGTCATCTATCATCCGCTTTTACCGGAAAAATTTGATTTGTCGAGATATCATTTCATACAACGCATTCTGGCACGGCATGAAGGTGTCGAGCGGTATACTTGGAAAGTTCCCGGTGATCCGGAGGAGCGTGAGCGAATGGTGGCGTTTCGAACACTTTATTCCTGGGATTGGGTGTTATGTGTCGAAGTTCCGCTGGCAGATGCTCTGGACCAATCTTTTGAAGCACAGCAGTTAACAGGATTTTATGAGTTTATTCGTTCGGCGAGGTTGCGGTGGCGAGGGTATTACGCATTGGTTTCGGAAGACGGACAATGTCTGGCATATCCGACCTCCATGTCGACCGATATTACTAAGATAGACGGGGGAGCTGAAATACTGGCATGTCGTGAAGGAGTGTGCAGTTACAAGGATGCCATGGGTCGGCGATGGTGGGCTGGGGTTGCATATTTTAAACCTCGCGGCTGGATACTCGCCGCCACAGCACTCGAGGATGATATACTCGAATCCTATCGAGGACTTCAGATACAGCTTGCTCTGGCGCTGACGGCAATGTGGGTGGTGTTGCTTGTTGTTTTATTTCACGTGATGCGGCGGCTGGCGCTAAGGATACATCAACAGGTTCGAAAACCCTCTAACAACACGCCATCCAATCAGTAATTCTGGCCACAACATCATCGAATGATCCGGTCACCTGCTCACCAAGAAACATATTTTTGACGGTTATCAGATTACGGGCTCGTTCGTCCGGTCCCCGTAAAGCAACAAAGGGTATTTTGCGCTGGTTGGCCTGTTTTAACTGCTTATTGAGTTTTATTGGTTCGAGTTGTGTTGCGGTTCGGAATCCGCGCCGTCTGAATTCTCGCGCATAATGAAACACATCGCGCATATCATCCTGACTGGTTAGTGCAAAGAAGATGTCGAAAGGTGGCGACAGTTCAGGAAGAAGGTTATGAGTTTTCAGGAAATCCATAACGGTGACATCACCCATACCAAATCCTACACCCGGAAGGGGAACATTGGAAAACAAACCGGTCAGATCGTCATATCTGCCGCCTCCGAATAAGGCTCGCCGGTTTTCAGGATGTTTATCGAACATTTCGAACACGGTTCCGGTATAATAATCCAACCCTCTCACGATACCCAGATCCAGACGGCAATATGCGGACAAATCCGAAAGGCGGAGTCCTTCAAAGAGCTGTATCAGTTCACGAGCGCCCTGGGAATGACTTGCCGGATGCGTCGCCATCTCCGCAATACTCAACGAAGTGAACGCGTTCAGGTTACTGATTTTCTCTTCAGTCAATCCGGTTTCCGATAGCATGGCAAAGTACGCCGCTTCATCGACTTTATCTTTTTTGTCAATGACCCGGCATACTGCAGCACATCCGTTCGCATCCAGTTGCAAAATATCTGCAAGAAAGAAATTCAGCAGACGACGATTCGATATGCGTATTTCATAATCATCCGGTCCTGCGCCAAACGCATTCATGATCTCAATGGCTACCTCAATGATTTCCTGATCCGCAATCACACCGTCAGGTCCAAAAATATCTACGTTCAACTGCCAGTGTTCCCGAAGTCTTCCGCGCTGCGGTCGCTCATATCGCCATAAATTCGGAATGGAATACCAACGGATCGGTTGCGTAAGATCATGAATTCGCGCAGCGACCATACGAGCGACAGTAGGAGTCATCTCCGGCCGTATGGCAACATGCCGGTTGCCACGGTCATGAAAATGGTAGAGTTGTTCTGTGACAAGTTCCTGACCGCTTTTAGCGGCGTAGAGTTCGAAAGCTTCCAGCATCGGGCCATCATAGGGTTCATAACCGAACGATTCAGCCGCCTTGGCCATGGTATTGAACATCCATGAACGTAAACCCATATCTTCGGGATAGAAATCCCGCGTTCCCTTATAAGCTTGAACAGACAATTTTGGCTGTTGCATGCGTTTCTCCCGGTGATCGAAGGTGTTAAATAAGTTCCAGTTGGAGTGAAATGCGATTCAGAATGACCATCAGCTTTTCGTCTTTTAAAGCATCCGGATGCAAACCGAACCTTACAAATATTGCCGATGTGGAATCAGCAAGCATGTCTTTATCAGGATAATTGATAGCCTGATTTTGAACAATACTGTCCATAACTTCAGACTCGAAGTTCACAGGAAGCAGATGTGTATATTCCTTTTTTTTATTCAATGTTCGTTTCAAACTTGCTTTAAGCTGCTTCAGTGCCTCAGCTTTAATCTCATCAAAATGGCCATCGGTATATGCGGTGATTTCAGTTTTCAAAGCATTTGAACGCTCTTCAAATTCATGCTGCCACCGGGGCAAATCTCCATTTAAAAGGAAAGGTCCAATTGGCGTCTGGATAAGATAGGATCGGTTTTTCAAGGCATAGATACGATTGGCTAATCGTTTGAAAATTTTAAAATGCCGGGATGCTACGGGATGCCATATTACTGTTCCGGTCGAATGAGTCGAGGAACTTTCCGGAAGCGAGAACTTTACCGTTTGCTTTTTGTATCCCTGGAAGAATTTCACGTGAACGTCTATAAACGCTCCCTGCATGTTGACAAGTTCAATAGTGTTTTTCGGGTTCCAATTTCCCTTGCCCGCTCTATACAATATCGTCTGACAGATGCGCTGAATTCGATGCTCCGTAACTCGTTTCGATTTATTCCAGATGTTTTCCCAGTATTCAATGACAGGGTATGCATCCTGCTCGTTCAAGAGAATGCCGAATGGGAAGGGTGTTGCTTTCTTGCCGGAGATGACCAGGACGCGGTCATCCACAATATAGAGTGAGGCGTCGAGGTTTTCAATGGATCGGATTCCCGAACCCGATTTCCGGACGACTGCTTTGTTTTCCTGTAGAGTCAGAGCTGTTTGAACGATTTCGGGATCAAGAAGAGAATCAAGATCCAGAAGCACTCGCCGCGATATTCCTTGCGGCGCATCATGAAACAGGGCCATCAATACATTGACAGGAGGTGCCGTATCGATAACCAGAATCGATTTTCTCGCAGCTGGCAGCAGACGGTTAATGAACATATCATAAGGTTCGCGGATAGAATCATGCTTTGCGGGGAAAAGATATGTCATGACATAATCTTCCGTCGTCCCGAGCAGGTGATCAATCCGATGACTTCCATAGCGAACAGACTCTGCCTTACATATTCCTCGTTTCCGGTAACACGGCGTATGATTTCTTCAACAGGCAGAGGTTCGGTAAGAACATTCATTATTCTTAACTCCAAAGATGACAGATTCAAACCCATCTTGCTTTTTCGAGATTGATCCGCCAGTTTTACCAACTCGCCGTCTTTCGGCAGCTTATCCTCAAAATATTCCCAGTTTTTCAATTGATGCAATCCCCTGACGATCACGGCTTCAGCCGAAACATCCATTGGTATTGCATCGCGCGGGGGAGATTCTTTCTCATGCAAAGCAAATGTGCCATCGAACCAGTTAAAAATATCAACCAGTATCAACTCAACCTGTTCTTTTACCAATCGAAACATTTGTTCTATATCCAGCAAGTGACGTTTGAGTATTTCATTTGGCGAACCTGCGGCACTTCCTGCGGACCAGATCAGCGCTTCCTTCTGCTCGAAAGTAATCAAATGTTTCCGGTACAAAAAATTATCGAAACGCTCATCGATATCATCCGATGAGGCTGTAACAATTTTACCCCGCTTCCAAAAGATCTTTTTCGTGACAATCCGGTTGGACACTTCAAGTGATCCGGAGAACTTTGTTTGTATGCAGTGCCCAATCAGTTCGGCGACACTGATATCCTTTAATTCCCCGCTTTCAAGTTTTTCATCCTCGCCGGATTTCTCAGCGATGGATTTGCTGTCTTCAGGTTTGATCGATCCTTCCGGTAAATCCAGGATAGGCAGCTGTGTTGTTGTCCCAAATGGATCTAATTCCTGTTCCTCCGGTTCAGGTTCAACTGATGGTGTTTCGGCTGCCGTTTCAACCGGTTCTGAAGATTGGGTTTCCAGTTCGAGTTCCGGCTCAGGCTTCGGAACTGGCACCGGTTCGGGCTTTGATTCTACTGGTGCTTTTTGAATGACCACCTTCACTTCTTCGGTCGGTGATTCTTCCGTTTCCATCGCTTCCGTGATTTCCATATGGATATCGGTCTCTGAAACGGATTCATCAGTCTGACTCTTTTCAAAAGAAACGAAGTGCAGTTCCCGGCAGGCGAAAATATAGTTATCAATGTTTTGGGCGAATCGATGGCAAATTTCGCGAATATCCTTAAGTGATCGTTTGCCGTCAATGACTTTCAGAAGGGTGATTTCCCGGCGTGATAGTCCGTAATCGCTGGCCAGTTCATAGAATCGTGTGGTGAGTCTGGGTATTGATGATTCCTCAGGAAGCTTTTGCCGTGAAGACCACCATTTTTCCATACGTCGTAACCCTTCGAAGATCATGTGAGGCGTATAAATCGGATCGAAGGTCAGATCTTTGACATAGTCAGGCAGCGGTAAATCCTGCCATTGGTACGTTCCCAGAAGTTTGGGAAACATATCTGCGATGTGCTCGACAATATACATATTTTGCCACCAAGCGAACGTCTGGTTGTCCATAAGGTCCGTTTCGAGTAGCACAATTCGGAATTCTCTTGGATCACAACCCGGACCGCCCGCCTGATTTCGCGCAGCGATAATATCTTTCCCGGTTCCTTTCCCTGCGCCGTTGCGCGCCATGAAATCACCCAGATCCTCTTTTTTGGAGAACGATTCTGCAAAAACAATATTCCCATTTTCCAAGAAAATGGAATGAGTTTCTTTTTTGATGATGAGATTCAAGACACCCGATTGACGCTCAAAAAACAATCTGGAAAAAATTGTTGTCAAGGGTATTTCTTCTAATTCTCCCTTGGAAGCAAAAGGAGCGCTGCGCACTTTTTCAAGTTCGATTTGAAATTGAGCGTCGAGTTTGGTCAGAGCTGTTCCGGTTCCCAGCTTGTCCCGAATTGGTCGCAAGCGGCTGTTGATCAGAATAATCATATCAATAGGTGTAAAGGGCATGGGCAGGAAATCGTCCGCACCGAGCTTTAGAAAATCAAGGCGTTTCTCTTTTTCGGATTTTCCGTAAAGAATGATGAGAGGAAAGCGGCTGAATTTGGGCTGTTCACGAATCTTTGCACAAATAGTTCGTGCACCCAATCCGATCTGACGGATATTCATGAGAATTATGTCGACGTCGTTTTCTTTGAGGTAATCGATGATATCCTCACCCCAGGGAAGAGCGTAAAATTTATATCCGCCGCGGCTGGCAGCCGTTTCGACAATACGGGTTATTTTGGGATTTTGTTCTAATAATAAGATCGTTCCCTTTGCCATGAAACTCTCCTGATGAAATGGATTCCAGATATCTAATTAGAACCGATTTGACGCTCAATATCAATATGCTTGTGAATGAAGGGTTTAAATAGGAGATATGCGGCAAGATATGCAATAGCTCCCAGAATCATCACAGATAAAAATCCCATGTGCATGGCTATAAGGATGCTGATGATCGATCCCAATACGGTTGCTCCGCTGTTTGCTCCCCAAGCCCATGGAATTGTATCATCGTTTATCCCTCCCAGAATACGAAGTCCAGCCGGGAAGGGCATTCCCATGAAGAATGCCGGGACTGCAAGCATGCCAAGAGTTATTAATAATCGAGCATGAAATGAAAATGACAGTGTTGCATCGATAATCCAGGGCAAACCCATAACACTCAACAGTAACACCGCACAGATTAATATAAGAACAGCCGGTAATCGTTTCAGATTTTTTCCGGTAATCCAACGCGCCGAAAGACTTCCTATTCCCGAAAAAAACAAAAGACCAGTAAGTACAACTGTGATGGAATAGACAGGATGACCCAAGTAAAGGACCAATTTCTGCATATAGACAATCTCGATGAAAATATAGCCGATTCCGAGACAGAAGAAATAGCTGATTAAACGGGGTGCATGCTGAAGCGATAATCCTGATTTTCGATAGTGTTTCAGGGGTGCCCATATGAAAATTGCCACCATAATCAATGTTTGAACCAGCATGGCAGTAAGAATGGCAAACGCGATAGGCCAATTGGCACCGATCTGCCCACCGGTGCCTGATGAAAAAATCTGGTCGGGAATATGTTTCCATTTGTAATAGTCAAAGAAAAATGGATTGTCGTCGTAAACCGGAGTGATATCATACAGATAGCTGTCATAAAATGAAGCGGATTCACCGTTTTTCATGGCATTCATATAGGCTGTGAAGGGGTTCTCTGACATCGATCCCGGGCTGTAGGTCAGGGTGAAATTATCACGGCGTTTGGCATACCAGAAATAAGTGGCAATTTCTTTTTGTGTCCATGGACTTTTTTTAAATAATGTCGAACAGAAGTAAGGTTCAGATAAAACAATGACATTGTTCCAGGGTTGATCGCATCCCATTCGACGGAGTGCTTCCGTTCCCACAGATATCATTCGCATCATTTCTCTGGGCGGATCGAAGACCCAGCGGTTGACAGCCAGAATCCCGTCCGGTTTCAAACAGGAAAAATAATCCTCAAATGCTTCGACGGTATATAAATAATTTTCAGATAACACATAGGAGCCTGATGACAAACCCGACCAGGTGTCAACTCCGGACATCTGCAAAATATCGAATTTATCTGGTGTGCGGCGAATATAACTTCTCCCTTCGGCAACGTTAATCATTACACCGGGGAAATAGGAGATGTTATCGATAAAATCCGGGAACTGGTTTGTGAGGAGATCTGCGATAAGTGGGTTGATTTCGACACCGACGACACGAGGGGAGTGATAATACAGCGCAGTTCGGATGTCATTTCCACCGCCGAGTCCGATAATCAGAACCTCTGGATTTTTTTTTGTATGGTAGGCAGCTGCATATAGCGAATCCTCGATACTGCAGACCTGATCGGGAGGTTTACCGAAATGCCACATCCAAGTCGTTGCATCCCCGTCGATCGTTATCGCCATGTGAGGGTCATATTCCTGATCTTCGGGAATCCACGGAAGCAGCATTTGATTGGATGCGATGACATCGATTCTGGATATGGCGTTCCATTCCGAATAAACTCTTTGAAAATCGGGCAGAGTATCGAAATACATGCCATACGCTTTCGAGGATGCCGGCAGCGGTTCGACGATGCGTTTGTCGATCAGTCCGCCCGGAATAAGAAGTGCAGTCGCAAGGATTGCAACGGCCAGCAAAGCTTTTCGTTTGAATATCAGGCTGAAACAGGATGCGGCGGCAGCACCCATAAGACACCCCAGCAATATCGTGTTTTCACCGCCTAAAGGTTTTATGACCAAAGCAAAGAGTGCAAC
>JAFGJC010000197.1 GCA_016929305.1 candidate division CSSED10-310 bacterium
ACAGATGCAAGGTTTCCGGAAATATTGCATATATTGCATATGGATGGGGTGGTCTTTTGATGGTGGATATCAGCAATCCAGCATCTCCGGAAATTTTAGGGAGCTGGCCTGGGGACACTTCAAAGAGTATAAGTACTGTAAAACTCGACGGTTCAATCCTGTTTGCTTTGACACCCAGCTCCGGAATCGACATTCTGAATGTGTCTGATCCGCTGCAACCACAACTCATCGGAAACATTTCTGTGCCTGACACACAAATCACCGATTTCGAAATGGATTCAGAATATATTTACTGTTCTGGATCAAATAAAGGTATCTTCGTGTTTCAGCGATCGAGTAATTCCGAGTATCCTCTAGTTGCTCGAGCTGATACGCCGGGTGATGCCGTTGGCATTACCGCTGACACTCAACGAATCTATGTCGCCGACGATTATGATCTGGCTGTCTTCAGACGGGAACATTTTGGTCCCGATACCAGTCCACCCGTATCTGTGATTACATTCCCTGAGGAAGGTAGTATTCAATATGGAAAATCTATACCGGTTAAAGGTTCTGCTACAGACAGTGGATCTGGAGTTCGGTTTGTTGAAGTTTCAATAGACGATGGCATGTCATGGAATCAAGCTCTGGGCCAGGATGCGTGGAGTTATCTTTTAAAAGGTTTAGAACCAGGCTACATCAGACTTCAAACCAGAGCTGTAGACTGGTTTGGAAATTCCGGTCAGGAAAGTCCACCCGTGACCTTTTCCTGGAGACCGGATAGACCGGTTATTTCTCTGGCAGGCTTTCTTAATGCTCACGTAAGCGAATCCGGAGAAAAATTGTTCACCATCGCAGCTCTCATTATAGATGCATACGATCCCGGCTATATCCGGAACGTCGAATTATATTATAATGGTGAACCCACGGGAATGTTTCTGGAACGCAACGGGGTATCGGATAATTTCATCTACTACACACTCGAATTGACCTATGAAACGTATAATGATGACATGCTTGCCTATTCACTGGTTGCAACAGATGTCTATAATAATAGCTCGATCATGTGGCCGCTTTTAAGTGTCAGATCGAATTGAAAATACCGGAACGCAATTTCTAAAGGTTTTTTCAAATTTCCCATGTTCATTCAATTGAACAATTTGCCCCAAAACCCTAACTCTTCTATTGTTTCATTTGTAACCAATGGCGCTGTTCCGATATCCCTTCCATCAAAAATGAAAGTAACAAATCCACACTCCTGACCTGGCTGGACGGGTGCGCGGAGTTCTTTGACAAGAGTAATGCGTTTTGCAATTGTCCGCGGGTCATTTTTCCTGGCGATTGTATTAACCGCCTGAGCCAACACAGGAATAGTTTCAGATTTGACACCGGATATCACAGGAATAGACTGGTCAATCGGTTCGTTCTTTTCAGCAATTGTTTTATTCACGTACTGATCGAAACCATAACTCAACAACCGCGCCGCTTCGCGAAACCTCTGTTTGCTTTTTTCGCATCCCATAACAACCGTGATGATCCGGATATCGTTGCGCATGGCAGTTGCAGTGACACAGAATCCGGCTTCTTTGTAGTATCCGGTTTTTATGCCATCACACCCCTGAAAATCTCGAATCAGGTGATTTGTATTGTACATTTTGAAAGCACCGTCACGGAACTCCTGAGTTTCGGTGCTGCTCCATTTTAAAACATCAGGATATTTCGTGACAATCTCACGTGCGAGCAGTGCGAGATCATATGCGGATGACATATCGGGTTCCTGACCTTTGGATGGCGGCAATCCGTGAGGTGTATGAAATCGTGTGTGCTTCATATTCAAAGAAGCTGCTTTGGCATTCATCATATCGACAAAACCCTTTGCACTGCCTCCGATGTATTCCGCCAAAGAGATCGAAGCATCATTTGCTGATTGAATAATAACCGCTTCCAGTAGCTCCTGAATCGTGAACTCCTCACCCTGCTTCAAATAAACCTGGGAGCCTCCCATTTTGGAGGCATTGGCTGATACTTTAACAGTGTCGGTCCATGTAATGGATCCCTGCTCAATTTTTTCTGAAACCAGGAGAATTACCATCATTTTAACCATTGATGCGGGTGGTAATGGCTCATGCTCATTCAATGCATATGCAACATCACCGGATGAGGCTTCCATGACAATGGCAGCCCTGCATTCGGGTTCCTGAATTGAGTAAGTCTCAGAATGAGCGGAAGGTTGAATCTGATACAGACAACTAAACAACAAAACGGTCAGTACGCACCAACATCGAAATGAAAGTGTCCGAAAAATACGATTCTTATCGCTAGCAATTTTATTAATCATTTTCTGTTTTCCTTTGCTGTACGGATTATGATTAGCTGTTTTTCAAGTAACGGATGATCTGGATAATATTCCAGGCCGGTTCGAATGACCTGATTTGCTTTATCAAATTCACCCTGATGAAGAAATATCTCGCTTAACATTAATCTGTACGATGGATTTGATGGGTCTAAATCGACATTGTCCTTTGCCAGTTGAATGATAAACTCATTTTCTTTGGATTCTGTTTTTTGAAATGGTGCGATACGCTGATAGAAAAGCTCCGCAAAATATCTATTATATCCTCTATAATATGGAAATTGTTCACGCAATCGATTGAAATTCTCTCTCAGTTTCCGATCCGAATAGAGATGTTGCGATACGTACAAATCATGAAACGCTTTCCGGGCATAACCCAGTTTGGTCAGATCAACATTTCTTTCATTTTCTGACCACCATTTTTGCCACGATTCCTTATCGAATCCATAATCCTCATTAGTGTATTCCATTAAAAAATCCGGAATACTTCGATATCGTGTATCTGCGCTGTTATCCATAGAGCGATAATCGATCGATCCGATTAAAACCGGAATTCCGCTTTTGTGACCAATTTCCACCAAAGCTTTTCCGGCCGCTCGCTTTAAATGTATATCATTACTTGCTGCGAGCAACTGCAGTGTACCGATTGATCGTCTATCTTTAAATTTTGCTACGGCTTGAGCAGCTGAAATGCGAACACTCCTGTCTGAATCACGCAAAGCTTCACGAAATATGGGCAGTTCATTTTCTGAGCCCAGATCCGCAAGCACCTCGATGGCTAATCTTCGACAAAATACATTTAAATCATTCATTACAAGATTGCTTAGTGGATCGATAGCGTCATTATCTTGCAGTTTGCCAATCGCGTATATTGCTGTATATCGCACAGATGCTTCATTATCCTGCAGACAATTCCGGATAACCGGAATCGCTTTGTTTATGTTGTATTGAGCGTATCTTTCTATACAGAACCTGCGTGTTTCCGGATCAATACTTTGAAGCATCGGAAGCAGATCCGAAAATATATCGTTTGGGGAAACATTTTCTAACAATCTTGAAGCGATCGCTTCTTCCAAGGTGCGGCGGAACTCGCTGTGACCGGCATCTAACGTGTTAACAATAGCAGACAATTTGACTGATCCGTTCGAAAGCAGAAATGAAATGGCATGGAATCGTGTAAATGTATCGGAAGAACCAAGCATAGACATGTCGTTATCATCAGCAGGTTCCAGCTCAACGATTGTTTTCATCTGAAAGTGTTTCAATTTTGACGCACTTGTTTGGTCAGCAAAATACAATGTGGGTGATTCTTGAGTGTCAACACCCACAGCGCCGAGATCCGGATGCCAAGTCCAGTCATTTTTACGATCAGGAATCATGGATCCGTCGATAAGATACATATCGGCTCCTCGGTGATTAATCAGAATGCCGACAGGCCAGCTCTCGGGACTTGCGGGTGGAAGAACCGAACCTTGAGATTCTTCACCGGCATTATAAGTATCGTTGCCGTTATAATCGATATTTAGTCCGAATCCCCCTGGTGGATATCCATATCCCTGCGTTTTGCCGCTGTCATTTCTGTAAGCATCATCTCCCTGATAATCTAATAAAATCCCGCCAGCTTTAACAAACCCGGCTCCCTGAGAACAGCCGTGTGCGGTGTAAACATCTTTTCCTGATTGATCAGCCAGTAAACCGATAGCATAGTTCAACCCAAATGCTTGAGAATTTTGCCGTGAATCATAGTAATCATCTCCCGAACTGTCCACGAGTGCTCCCAGAGCATGATTCCATGCAGCACCTTGAGCAAATGATTGTCCATAGTACCGGTCGTTACCTTGCCCGTCGACAAGCATACCTAAACCGCCCCAAATCATGATCTCCGGTTTGGATTCCGAATACCAGCCCAGTCCGACACCTTGCGCAAAGCAATTCCACTGCACACTCATATCGGGATTAGATTCACCTGCTGAATAGGTATCGTCACCACTTACATTGATCAAACCACCAAATCCCATGGTGGATCCAAAACCCTGCGACATCATGCCGCAAACAAAAGAATCACTGCCGTCAACATCTACGTTTAAACCCACACCTAAGAGACCAGCACCCTGGGACCAGCTCTCGCATAAATATTTATCCTGTCCGCGTTCATCATAGAGTAATCCCAGCCCTCCAAATGCTGATCCCTGGGACCAATTCGATCCGATATACGTGTCATTCCCATCATAATCCACAAGAATTCCGACGCCAAAAATACCTGACCCCTGAGTTCCCTTCCGTGTTTGCGTGTAAATATCATCACCTCCCATATCGATGACACATGCTACTCCTTTGGATATGTAAAGGCTGCCTGCTGCATTATTTTCATAGACATCGTTTCCACCCAAATCGACAATCAATGCAGCATCCTTCGTATATCTGTTGTATCCTGTGCTTCCAACAACAATCCATCCAACAGGCGATTCATATTCAAAAAGATAACTCTCATTCTGTACATCCGGAATGTTTGTTTTAACTTCCTGAAGCTTAAGTCGCGTCATTTCAATCGCTTCAGAAAGTATTTTAGCTCCATATACTATTTTCGGTATATCAACTTTTTGAACCTTCAGAGTTGTGGCAAGATGAATCGCAACGTTTTCATTCACCGATTCAAGAAAATCACTGTCAGTTGGAGGGTAGACTGGCAAAGGATTCTCTGAAATTGCATTCAGATCTGTCCGGTCTAAAAGAAAACACGCCTCTTCTCTTAGTTTAGTAGTTTCAAACAAAGCTTCACAAAGAAGGGTCAAAGATTCTTCCAATCCTGGTGGAAACGCCTGGATCTGTTCTGTTAGATATTTTCTTGTCCCTGGTGATAATGGCGCGTGTTTGTAAAAAATATGTGTGATTTCTAAGCTTTCAAGCAGGTTCTTCTGAGATTTTTCTGGAGCAGCAAATCTTTGAAAATTCCCTCCAGCCATCTCATAAGCTGTCATCAATATTTCACTGGGAGTTATTGCACCTCGCGAACCGTTAAATCGAGCGCCATACAATTGAACGAAGGCTGGCGTATAAAATGGATTATTCAAAACATCATCAATAATGACATTGCGCCCTATGGAGGAAGTATGATCGTCCCAATCATCTGAAAAATTTATGTCCTCACGGGAATGATGAGTCATGAATAGAGCCCGGTCCAAAACGCTGATTTGTGTCGGAGTATCCCTGGATTTTGTAACTTCTGAACTTCCTGTTGCAGAAAAAACCGTAACCCAAAATATCCAAATGATACTTCTGTAAAGCACCTGTCGTAGACTCATCGAATTAAAGGTTACTGTGTCCTTTTTTTTAAATCAACCAGTTTGAATATTCACGGAGATATCAATACCTCGTTTTGCCAACTCTTTTATCATGACGCGTCCATCAACGACGTTTTCCAGTGCATGAACCCCAGAAGGTATTTCTCTGTTGGTCATCATAATGGCAACAATGGCAGCAGGATAAGCTGTCGTTCTTTCCATCGCCGAGAATCCGGTATCATTATCCTGAAAATCTATCATTTCCTGAATCAATCGCACAGACAGCCCATTATCGTTCTTTCCGTTAGCTGTGACACGCAAAACAACAAGATCCTTATCATCTTGAAATTGAAGTTTTGAAGATATCAATTCATGGAACAGATCGCGCGGAACGATACTCAAACCTTTGACATCCAATGGTTCAGTATCGAGTAAACCAAGGTCAATCATGGCTTTGACGAGTGAATAATGGCCAGGATACCGTACGGTTTTATATCCATAGTTTTGGGTCTTTCCAAGAAAACTCCATGGACCGGTAGAAGTCCCGCCGGATGTAAGGAAAGCTTCACAATTCCCCACGGGTTCGGGAAAAGAGATTGATTCCAGTTCCGTAAAGGCCGGCACTTCCACGATGTCTCCATCGCGTATTTCAGTGCAGATTCCTGTATATTCATTTGTTAATCCTGCGGGGGAAAACACAATTTTATAACCTAACGGTGGCTTCGGATCCTGAGGCAGCCCTCCGCAACGGATCTGTACAGAATCACATCTGAATTCAGATATGGCTCTGGCCGCAAGCACATTACCCAATCCCGGAGCCAATCCGCAATCAGGAACAACACTTACATCTCGATCCACAGCTTTACCGGAGAGTTCATGCTGGCGCAAGACAACACCCGTGTTCCCTCCCAAATCACAAAAATGTGTTCCGGATTCAATGGCAAGCTCCGTCAACTGAAAATTCAAAGTGTAATGCGCAGCAGCGCAGCATGTGTCGCATTGATTTAGGAGTTTTAACACGTCACTTCTATTCTTCGCATCGAGACAAACACCTTTCGCGACATCTCGTTTTACTAGTTTATTAACGCGTTGAGCTGAATTTTCCGCAAGGTTCTTGTTGATATCAGCCATATAGATTCTGGAAGCATCTCCGAAACGAGCAAGATCGTATGCTTCTGCGGTACCTTGCATTCCGCTGCCGATCACTGCATAAGTAAAACGGTGTTTCATCTTAGGCACCCCTTTCACAGACTTATAATATAATCTGAATCGAAATCCAGATCAGTCTCAATTATCACAGAATCACAATTAAAACATCCGTCGTTGCGGGTCCGTTTTTTTTAAGTCCGGATACTGCCGCTGGGATCGCTTTGGGGAAGAGTATATTTTATGAACTTCTATTTTTTCACCATTATGTCGAAGATGTATTATTTTTACCCCTTGAGCTAGAAGTACTGGCGCAATAAGGAAATGACGGTGGCAGCGGTAAGGATTTTCCTCCGCACACAACAAAACGGTTCGCTTTGATGATGCCAGCTGCAATACTCGCTTTATTCCATGTTTGAAAGCATCCCTTTGAGCCAGAGCGTTCCAATCGGGCGTAGCTCCGGAAGGGGATTTTTTGCCATCCGGGAAAGCTCCAAGATGTGCGCCACCAAACCGATATTCGAAACCACTCTCTGTCAATAGGTTTTCAAGATTCTTTTTATTAAATTGAGGTGCGGAACGGCTGTAAGGTATGGATCGAATGTCAATCACTATTTCAATATGATTAACAAGTAATAGTTTTACAAGTTCAAATGGTTGTAAAATGGAGTGACCCAACGTATAAACGGTTATGGATTTCGGTTCGCTATTTTCAGTATGTGGCTGAATGTTAGGTGCACACATCGCAATTATCCTGATATTATAATAGCATCACAGTGTCAGATATACCAAATTCAGAAGGAGAATCAACATTGAGCATCGGAGTATAGCGATCCTTGTCCGTCTTTGATACATTATACAGTCATGAAGGATTCGAATTTCCCTGTTAATGAAGTGCCATCAGGTTCAACCTCTCTGAAACCCTATCATGACGCTGTTTTTCACGGAATGATCGGCGACAGTGATGTTATGTTGTCGGTATATGAAAAAATCAAACATTATGCTCCCACCGATGCACCGGTGATCGTAAGCGGTGAAACGGGAACCGGAAAGGAACTGGTTGCTCGCGCATTACATTATCTAAGCAATCGGAAAACAAAACCGTTTGTAGCTGTTAATTGCACAGCATTAAATGAGGATCTGTTTGAATCGGAGTTGTTTGGACATGAAAAAGGGGCGTTCACCGGCGCTTTGAAGATGCATAAGGGAAGATTCGAGCGAGCGGATTCCGGAACCTTATTTCTTGATGAAATCGGTGACATGCATCCTCGAACTCAGGCAAAACTGTTGCGTGTTCTGGAAGAAAACAGGATCGAACGTGTCGGTGGCGAAGTGCCGATACCTGTAAATGTGCGTTTGATCTGCGCTACAAACATATCTCTGGAATTAGCGGTAACGCATGGCAGATTTAGAGCGGATCTGTATCATCGGCTGGCAGTCCTCAGGATTCATGTGCCGCCATTACGCGATCGCAACGATGATCTCATGCTTCTTGTGAATTATTTTCTTGAAATATTAAACCGTCGTTATGGCAAATATATCAAACGGCTAACTCCAGATGCATTGAGAGCTTTAAAACGCTATCATTGGCCGGGCAATGTTCGTGAATTACGGAATGTCATTGAGCGCATATACGTAGAAACGCAAGATACCGTGATTGGCCGGAATGCGTTTCGCGAATGGGAAAGAGAAAGAGACTATCTGGCAGCAGGACAGTGGGATTTGCATCATTATGAATCCCAAAGACTTCGAAAACCTCCGTTTGTACCCCCCTATCCGGAATCGAATGACCAGCAGGATGATTATCAAAATGGCAGACCATATCCCTATATATATCCCCAGCACTACGTCAGACGATTAACCCGGGCATTACCGTCAGGAAGGGAGATGGGACGAGAACCGGTATGGGTTGAAGGAGAATTCAAAGTATCTGATATTCCGAAAACAAAACCCAAACAGCTGACGCCGGAAACACTGAAAAAAGCCTACCGAGATGCCAATGGCAATATCACTCAGGCAGCCAAAAAACTCGGAATGCACAAAGCGACTTTTTACCGGTATTTAAAAAAATTCAACCTTACCAGGGATCAATTAGAAGGCTAGGATTCCGCAACGATGGCGGAAATTTCCTGCTGTAATCTGGACAACAATAAAACTGATTTACGGCGATCCAAACCCTCTGTACTAATAATCGGCAGTATTCGCACCTGAATGTTGCCGGGAAGAATACCCATTCTATCAGGCGGCATGCGTTCAAATGAATTCGTTATCGCAATGGGTAAAACGGGCTGATTTGAATTCATGATGATGTGAGCTGCGCCGTACTTGAATTTTCTGACCTCGCCCGTTCGACTTCGGGTGCCTTCCGGGAAGATTAACACCGATTGACTTTGCAGAACATCAGCGGCCAAATCCAATGTCTTATATGCATTTTCCCGGTTTTTCCTGTCGATCGGAATATATTTTGCCGCAGTCATTGCGGTGCCAAATATGGGAATTTTGAATAACTCTTTCTTAGCTATCCAACTGAATGGTATGGGAAGGTATCCGGCTAATGCAAGAATGTCACACATACTCTGATGATTTGCCACAATTAATACGGGTTGATCCTTTGGAATCTGTTCCAGCCCATGAATCTTTACCGATATTCCTGTTAATTTCAGCAAACCCCGTGCCCATACTTTGGAATGTGAGTGGACCACGTGACCTTTCCGAACAATCGCAAAGACAAGTAAAGCGGAAAGCGCTATTAAGATTGTCCATGGAACGCCAAATGTCCATCCGATAAATGTACTGAAAAGATTGATCCGGTATGTTTTAGCATCAGTTCTCTGTTGTGACATGGGCGCTATTTTGCCGCAGATACTTTTTCAAATATAATCACTTCATTGGGTGGTCCATCCATCATGGAGCCTTCGCTGACAGGTCCCCAGTGAGACCTCTGAAGTTTTGAGTCATCGACAAATTCCCATTGATAATGTTCCACACCTTCCAGAGCAACAATACCCTGAACCAGCATCATATCGGGATCTTCCTGACCGATGAATTGCCTGAACCAGCCAGTATTTTCAAACGCATACATGAAATATTTATGCAAACCTGGATTATGTTGAAGCATGATCAATGCCTCATAAACCACTTTGCCTTCAGCATCTTTCTCTGTAATATATCCCTTAATGAATTGATCCTGCACCGTCCGCTCGAACGATAACGTCACCGAAAGAGGTTTTCCATCTTTGGACAGGGTTCCTTTCCAATCACCAACAAGTTTTCCGAGTAATTGATCACACTTTTTTACCATCTCCTGGTCGAGTTTTTTCTGACTGCCGGGGATAGCCTGAGTTTGAGCCAGAACTGTAATAAATAATCCGGTTATCATCAAAATTATTGTTTTCCTGATCATGACAGCATCCTCCTTCATTAGTTACAACCAGAGCAATTATTAGTCTTTTTGAAACCGAAAAACAAGCGTTTCCTCCGCTTCATCAGGTTTCCTGAAATCCTCATCGCCAAAAACATCAACCGTTTTCAAACCAGCCGATTTTGCCAGCCTTATCATATCCTCCATAGAAATATCACAGAATACGTGCCACCCATTTTCCGGTGAATAGGATGTCACGTTTAAACCGTCTGACCTGAATTCCTCAAATTTAAACCGGTATCGGCTAACCTCAACTGTAGAGCTCGGTCCGTATTGACACCACATGCGTGTTTGCCATCCCGTCTCCGGATTTTTCGAATCCTCAAATAGAAAAAATGGACTCGGAGATTGTAAATTGATCTGTTTTCCAATGGGAGCCGTCCATCTGGGGATTGTAATATGAGCGCAGCCACCCGGAGACAGCGCTTTTCTTATACAGCAAAGCGTATCCAGTTGTTTTGAGCGATCGGGGAGTTGAACAAAACTATTACATGCGCTGATGACACCTCCGAATTTACCATAATCGAAACAACTCATGTCACCTTGCAGAATCCGGATTCGTTTTCGCACAGACATATTACATTGTGCTATTTTATGTTCTGCTTGTGTGATCATTGCTTTTGACATTTCTAAACCGGTGATATGATAACCTTCTCTTGCCAGCTGAATAAGAATACGTCCGGTTCCGCAACCCAGTTCCAGCAATGGTGATTCAGTGTTCCGAAGAAGCTGCTGCCACATGAGAAAATCACCGTCATAAGCGTCGAACCAGTCATAGAATCTGGCGATCACTTCTGTCCATGGCTGCGGAGTCAAATTCGTTTTTTCAGTCTTGATTTTCTTGAGTTTCATGGTGGAAAAATTGAATGTTTAACCATACGTTTTTGTGCCTTAATACCCTATCATTTTCCCTTTATCCGTGATCTAAATAGTGACCCGTATAACCGCTTATGTACGGGAATATGGAGTGGAAACACCCCCTCCCGGGCACTTCGCACATCCTCGACCGAATAGAACGCCTTTGGATTGAACTCATGGATTTTTTCTGCAACTTCCGTGTAATCTTCCCGGTTAATTATTGAAAAAAGTATCTTCACTTTTCCATATGCCCCTTCGGCATCTACGATCGTAACCCCGATCTTTTTAGATTTAAAAAATTCGACAAGATTTTCAATATTTTCTTTTGCTATGATTCGAATGATTACCATCCCGATAGACAGCTTCTCTTCGAGCCATATACCCATAAAATTTCCGGCAGCAAAACCTGCTGCATAACCAACATAACAGGCAGGATTATTCAAATTTTTCATAACCTCACCGATAACGATGATCCAAACAAGAACCTCGAAAAAACCCAGGATAGGTGCCCAATATTTATATCCTTTTGCCACAAATATCAGACGTATGGTCCCGATACTGACATCAAGGATTCTTGCCAACCCTATCAAACAGGGTAATATGATCCAGGCATAAAATTGTGAATCGATCAACGACACGTTAATCATGTGAATTGTTCCTTTTTTGTCAACAGCAATGATTTTTTCATATTGGCGATTATTAATGCAGGATCAACCGGCGCAAAAACCGCAATCCCATTGTCGAATAGCGTTTGAAATCTTCCCAGGAACGGATCGATTTCACCACGCGTGGAATTTTCCTCCATACGGAATATTTTTGCATAGTTGCCCATTCAAACAGTAAGTCGGAGATTTGAGCCCACGATAGTCTATCCATAAAAATAGGCACATTCCCCTGGGCAGAGGCAAGTGTTTTTACATCATTGCGATGTTCGTGGTGCCATTTGAAACCATCGGGCAATGTACCGTTTTCTCTGGCGGTAACTTCTAGAGCAGTTCCTGGGTATACGTGCAGGAAAGCCATTGAGACATGCGATTTTTCTTTGAACTGTTTGATCAGATCAAGCGTCTGTTGCGCCTCCTCCCAGGTCTCTGTGGGATGGCTGATGATGAAAAATGGATTGGCGATGACATCCAGCTCTTTACACCATTCATATAAGGCATGCACCTGTTCCAGTTTCAGATGTTTGCCGATAACATCATCCAGGATTCTTTGCGAACCGGATTCGACGCCAAATCCAATGGTGTAACACCCGGCATCACGCATTGCCGCTAACAACGGTTTGGTCATAACATCAACACGAACCTCACAGAACCATGGAAGCTCAAAGCGGCGTTCCTTCATGCGTCTGCATATTTCTTCCACTCGTTTGGGTGATGTATTGAATGTGTCGTCAAAAAACCAAAGCGCTTCGGCATGTTGATTTTCAACGAGCATATCGATTTCAGAAATGATGTTCTCCGGTGAACGCATTCTGACTTTTCTGCCCCATACTTTGGGCGTTGCGCAAAAATTACACGCACATGGGCATCCGCGACTTGTCATCAGGTTTGCGAATCGCCGTTTACCTTTACCCGGCACATCGAAAGAGAAATTATAATGATCCGGTGATGGATACAGATGTCTGGCAGGAAAGGGTATTTCATCCAAATTTTCGATTTGAGCCCGTTTTTCCGTGCGAAAGATATCTCCCTTTTCATTTCTGAAAACAATTCCGTGAACCTTGTGCAATGCTTTAAGTCCACCCACAGAAAACGCGGAAACCAGCTCACAAAAAGTCTTTTCACCTTCGCCGACAACTACTGAATCGATGGCATCAACACCTTCCAGAGTATCCTCCGCAGCCAAAGACACATGCGGTCCTCCCGCTGTCAAATGAACGAACGGCGCTGCCGATTTAATGGCTCTAGCGGTCGCAAACGCCTCAAACCGATTCTCTGTCGTAAATGTCAGTCCCACAATGTCAGGTTTGCCCTGTTCAACAAACCGTGCAATGTCGTTGTCGTTTAAATGATTTACGTGCGCGTCCAGGATCTCAACATCACATTCAGAGACTTCCAGACACGCTGCCACATAACCGATCCCGAGCGGCGCCATCAGGACGCCACCCGACCAGCGCTCAGCGTAATAACCTCCCGGAGGAACAATCAGCAGAACCTTCATCGCTCCAGGAGGTTAATTCGGTTTCTGTTTTTTTTCAAGCTGTTTAATAATATCCAAATTCGACGCGGTCTATCGAGCCCCAGACCACTGCAGTACCGGGTTGTAAAAACGCACCCCAGAAACTTAGTCCGTTCACAGTACCGAAAGAACCTTCCGGCCAGATGAATTCAAGAATTGTTTCTTCGGTTGAATGTCCGCTTGGAATTGCCGACAATCGGCAGTTCACCTGCATCGTCCACTCCGGCCAGAAGAAATATTGCCCGAAAACATCGAGGATAATGTATTGATCCAGCATTATTTCCAAACCGGGATTGCTGCTGGAACAGGTCAATCGAAATGTGTCGCCCGAAGTGAAATGGGTTTTATTCAACGTAAGATCGATAGCCATTTCCATCGATGTGGGGACAGGAGTCGCCGTGTTTTCTACGGGTGTATATGTTGGTACGGGCGTATAGGTCGGTTGAGGTGTATACGTCGGATAATGGGGTGGCGAAGTTGGCGTCTGTGTCGGCATGGAAGTAAACGTCGGGAATGGTGTGAATGTGGGATTTGCGGGAGTTGACGTCGGTGGTGCGGGTGTGTGTGTCGGGTTCGGTGTCGGCGTATTGGATGGATCGCAGGGTTGGGTTGAAATCACCTGAACATCATCAATATTCCAGCCGCAATATGTCCAACCGACATCCGTCGGCCCGATTCCCCAGCGTATCCTGACATTGTTGTGCCCATCGGCATAAGCAGATATATCAAACTCCCACCATTCCCATTCTCCACCTTCCAATGTAGTTGACGGGTTATCCCAAAGTGTATGCCAGGTCGTTCCATTATTTGATATTTGTATATACGCTTCATCATATGCATCCTGCTCGACGCCCAACCAACCCCAGAAACCCAGAATTGCGCCATCGGCTTCGGTGCAATCGAATGGCTGCGTCGTCAGCCACATTGTCGTACTCATATTGTTGGGATAACCACCATTCAGATTATAACCATATACAAATGATCCTGTGTAACCGCTTGTGGGATCGGGTTCCCCGTGATCCCCGGATCCACCCATGGGCTGTCCCCACGCCCAACTTCCCTCCACTGTCCATCCAGGATTAAAGGACATATCAGCACCAAGAAGTACCGTCAGATCCATTGTCTCTTCCGTATACATACTTCCATTGTTATCATCGATAACTACATTCCCCGCATAATCCGCAGATGCCACATAAAATGTGTAATATGTGCATGGATCCAGATCCGGAATTGTCAATACATGATCCGTTGTCAGGGTTCCGTCATAGACCTCAGTCACCGGAACGGATTCACCAAATACTGCTTTACTGTCCGACTCCTCATCTGTCATCCAATGAAGCACGATGCTATCATATCCGACCTGAATCACTTCAAACGAAGTGATTTCCGGCGGAATGGCATCGACAGAAACCAGAACGGTTTTCTCTATATTCGTACCGCCGTGACCGTCATCGACATCGATGTAGTGCGCCACAACGGCATCATTATGAAGGACTTCCAATGTCCCGTTACCTGGTATTGGTGATCCGGAGACTAATCCGAGCGACCCATTAAAAAAGCTCGTTGCAAATCCCGTTTCGGTAAGCGTTACGGTTTCGGAATCGCCTGTAAAGGTGGTTACTGTCACCTGCGTAGTATCCGGCATATTGGAATTAATGTTCAAATCCAGATCTGTGACGGTAATTCCTGCAGAGGAACCTGGTGCATATAAGGTTTTATCCATAGTGATGATCCCGTCGCTGGAAAGAACTGAACCCATGCCCAGGTCCGGATTTCCCCACAGATTCCACTCAAAAATTTCATATCTTACATGATCCCAACCATTGTTTTGATAATTCAGCAGCAATCCCCGCTGGTGGGCAGCGCCCTGGCTGTAATCGCCGGAGGTTACACCGGTAGTGAAATAGTAATCCATTGACTGACTGGATCCGTCGCCCGGTTCATTCCAGCCCGGGCAACCCAGAGCCACCTTCGTCGCACCAACAAATCCGACACCGCCACGCTGCATCATTTTTGCGCCGATATTCGTATAATCCGTATCGCTGTTACTGCAGGCATCCGCAAAAATAATGGACGGATAACTGTCGTTCAGGGAAGCACAGTCGTTTGAATCGATAAAAGCCGGCGCGCCATTACCAGCAATATGGCTGGATCGATACGAACCGTGGCCTGCCCAGTTTACGAATGCATATGTACCCGACGACCACTCCGCCACTACATTGCTCTCAAATAATTCGAAATCACAGGGATACGTGGAATAGTAACCGCTGTTCTTTTCATACATCCGTGTCATAGTCCATCCGGACATCCACGGTTGATCGACCTTGGCTTCCATCAGGACTGCATTGTCCGTATCCGACCAGAAAAAAGCTCCCAGCAGCAAAATATTCTTTTTGAACGACGGATCATCGTTCATTTCGTAAGCAACTGACTTTTCGCAGATATTCTGAACCGTGGAGTAATCACTCCAGGGAATCCGTCCGACGTTCACCTCCGAATAGAAATCAATCGTATCGGAGTCTTCACCGTAACGGCCGTTATTGTTACTATCCCACGACTGGTTGTCCGGAAGTGACAGCTCCGCATAATAAAAATCCGTTCGAGGAGCGCCATAACCGAGATCCTGCCAGCCGGTTCTCATCGGAACATCCGTGTAGTTACCGATCAAACACACATCCTCGATGCCCCATTGCCCAGAAGGATATTTGTCACGAAGGAAATTCCTGACTTTCTGCGCCAGATCGACACCGGAATAATTCGTATTGATCCATTCGACAGTAATCACATTCACCGTCCGGCCCTTATTGGTTTCCCAGTCAACTAGCGAGGTTACGGCATTCTGCAATGCGTTCGTCGTGATAATCACATAATCATACAAACCCCGCTGAGTATCCGTTTTGGGATACCAGTTCTGCGCATCCTGATAATTGAAAATGAATTCCTCCGCTCTCGCTTCCATTCGCAGGGAATGGTCATGAATCGCTTCAATTCCTTGAGATTCCAAGGGTATTCGATACGTTATTATGATTTCCAGTTCCGGATAATA
>JAFGJC010000198.1 GCA_016929305.1 candidate division CSSED10-310 bacterium
CTGATTTATGGGAACGCGTCAAAGCCGGAGATTTCGATGCCCCGCTTGATTTCCTGTTAAAGCAACTCTCCTTTCTGTTTCCGCTTCAAAATACTGGCGGTCAGCTTTCTAACAGCCGCACAGATCTTCTCCCTCACCAGATTCTGCTTACACGCGATATCGTATCGCAGTCCCATCGTCGTCTTCTTATTGCAGATGAAGTTGGTCTGGGTAAAACAATCGAAATGGGTATGATCTTGCGTGAGCTGATTACCCGCAAGGAAGCAGATCGAATCCTTATTGTGACTCCGGCAGGTCTTGTGAAGAACTGGCAGAGTGAGCTGCGTGAAGCATTTCGTCTCGACTTTGAAATTCTGGGAATTGATTTCAATGATCATTCTTCAACGACCTGGGAATCAAAACACCGTGTGATTGTTTCCATTGATACCATCAAACGACCTCAGAGAATGGATCGTTTATTGGGTGGACCCCGCTGGGATATCATCGTATTTGATGAAGCGCATCATCTCAGCCGGCTTCGTTATGGTAAAAAAATACAACCCACCCAAAATTATAAATTTGCCGAAGCAATAAAGAACCATGTCCGTGATTTATTTTTCCTCTCTGCAACGCCCCACCAGGGAAATGGTTTCCAATTCTGGTCGTTGATACAACTTTTAGATGATACTCTGTTCGATTCAGAAGAATCTCTTTCCTTGCATCGCGAATTTTTAAGCAATATTATGATTCGGCGTACGAAACGTGAAGTCACCGATAAGGATGGCAATCCTATTTTTATGCGCCGGCAGGTGCATGCTCAGTCGTTCCAATTGGCAATGCGAGAACAATTATTCTATGATGAGCTGACAGAATATCTGAAAAAAGGGTATTTCCGGGCTGGCGTGGGTATCAATGGAAAGACGACCAGTGAGCAGCGTGCCATCGGTTTTGTAATGACGACGTTCCAGAAGATCATGTCTTCAAGCATGCGGGCAATTCGTCAGGCTTTGAGACGCCGTCTATTGGTTCTTTTAATTCGTCAACAGATGCAAATGGACTACAGACGCCGTAAAGCGACAGCAACAGCAAGAATATCAGAAGAAATTCTCCGCCTCCATGATAAGATGCAACAGCTTGCTTCTCAAATCATAGGGATTCCTCTAACATCATCAAGCCAGGCGGATATGGATACTTTCATTGCACAGATGAAACAAAAAGTGAGCCGTAAATATCAAATGCCCGATGAGATTACCGAATGGTCGCTTGACGGTGATGAATCGGGAGACGATGGCATCTATGCGGACGCAACGATACCTGATGAAGTGGAAATAGTATCCCATTTATTACAAATCATTCCTGAGAATATTGATCGCAAATTTGACACGCTTGCAAGAGCGATTGATACAATTCGTCTTGAAAATCCTCACGAAAAATTTGTTATTTTTACACAATATGTTGAAACACTTTACTTTCTGGAAGAACAGCTTAAATCGATATATGGATCAGACAAGGTTGTCCACATCAAAGGCGGTCCACTTTTGGACAAGATTGAAGCCAAAGAAATGTTTTGGGAAGAAAATGGCGCCCAATTTCTAATCTGCACATCGGCTGGTGGTGAAGGGATTAACCTGCAGGCGGGTCATATTTTATTCAACTATGATTTGCCATGGAATCCGATGGCCGTCGAGCAGCGCATTGGACGCATCCACCGATATGGCCAGAAAGACACAGTTCAAGTTTATAATCTCATTGCCGAAGGAACTGTCGAGGAAAATATATATCGAATGCTTGATGAAAAGTTAAAGGAAATAGCATCACAAATCGGCAAGATAGACGAACAAACCGGAGAACCCAGGGAGGATTTTAAATCAGAGGTCCTTGGTTACATAGGGTCTTCATCGAACTATCTTGAATGGTACAGAAATGCGCTTGTTGACAAGGATTACCAGAGAACTGCAAAGGAAATTGAAGAGGCATTACGAAATGCATATCAAGCGATCGATGCCTTGAAAAACCTGACTATGGATTTATCAACTTTTAATCTCCAGGATTATCTGAATATCGAGGGCAGTTTTTCTCTTGAAGATCTAAAAGAATTCGCGGAAACAGCGATTATTCGTTTTGGAGGATCTGTATTACCAAGAGAAGAATTCTGCCAAATTATCACACCAAAGATCTTGTTAAAACATTCTAATGTTTTGCCAAAATATGAATGTGCAACCTTCAATCGCGATGCATCCATGCGTAAACGTTCAGCGGAATTGCTTGGTTTAGGCCACCCCTTGATTGATGCGCTAATTATGCAATGTCAGGATATTGAAATTCCTGGAGATACTACATTCTTCCCACGTTCTGTTGCAGAACAAGAGCCCTATTTAGTTATTACCACTTTAATGACTATTGATTTGGAAGATGGGAAAAAACATAAGGAACTCAAAATAATACGAGTCAGTCCAAGTGGCGATGCACATGTCATGCAAGATGACTGGTTAATGGGTCGTTTAGAAAATCGGCGTTCAGAAGAAACCACGAAATTATCAGATCTAATATTCCCATGGGATAAAATTCGACAATCTTATGAAGGGGCAATAGGTGCAATTTTAACACAAATTAAAACGTCTCTGGAAAAACCTGTGGGTGCACGTATCAGGTTGCTTGGTATAAGTATCGTTGCTTAATTATTTTGTACTATGTTTATATATTAA
>JAFGJC010000199.1 GCA_016929305.1 candidate division CSSED10-310 bacterium
CAACAAGTTCATTGGCGTAGGGCATCGCCTGGAAAACATTTTCAACAGTAACGGGTCCTTGCGAAATCGATGCGCGCAGACTGCCGGCATTGAGCAGTGCGATGTCAGCTCCGGTATAGTCACGCATAATGTCTGTTACCAAATTACCCAAATTCGTTTCCTCATAGCGAATGACATCCCTTTCGCCATGCAAGGTAATGCCGCAATAACCGATGACTTCTTTAAATACATCATCCAATTGGCTGTGATACATATTGACGATACCGGTTACCGTCTCTGAGTCGGTCAAATCAGCCGTTATCGGGTAATAACGCCAGTCAGCAATCGTAACGTTATGTGTTGATACATTTATTTCCAGATCGAGCCGCCCGAGATAACGCCCTTTTTCAAACGCTTGAAAAATAGGTACTGATCCAATTTGCTTTTTGGGATTGAACAAGATCTGATCATGACCGCCGACAATGGCTGTCAGGGAGGGTATTGATTGAGCAATGGATTCATCGGTTGATGCTTTGCAATGTGACAAGACAATCGTCGGAAACCGTTCCTTATTCAGCCGATAAGCTGTCAAAACCGCATCGACGGGATCATCAACGGAAATCCCCTCAACATTCGAAGGTCTTGTTGTTGTCAACAATTCTTTTGTTGTCACACCAATCACAACTAGTGATATTTCATCATTGATGGGGAGTTTAACCGAGGGATCACAAAGCAGTTCGCCTGTCTGATCGTTTTTGATGTTGCAGCTTAAAATCGGGAAATTTGCCAATTTTCGCAACCTCATAAAATTTTCAATACCGAAATCAAACTCATGATTTCCAACGGTCATGACAGAAACACCGATTTCATTGAAACATTCAATATCAGGAACACCTTTAAAAACTGTTGACATCGGTGTGCCCTGTAAAATGTCGCCTGCCAGAAAGACAAAGGTGGTGATACCCTGCTGTGCGTTATGCGTCCGAATATCATCGATCAACGTTGCCATCCGAGCAATACCGCCGACCTCTGCATCATGCCCAAACAACGAAATGGTGAAGGGCTGAAGGTATCCATGAATGTCATTAAAAAACAATATACATACATTGACATTTTTTGACGCCTTGATCGCTGAAGATGAGCCACCGGAACTGTGTTGATCATTGGGAATCTTTCTCAGCACCCCGCATGATGTAAGACAGACGATAACAAGAATCATTATCGAAACTTTGATTACATTGTTCAAAAACATTCTCTTTTTATTTAGATTTTTAATCACGCTCTCTCCTTTCAAATCAATACCTTAACAGTTTTTCTCTGGTTTTTTGAAGGTTTTCGAAGCTGGAAACCCGCTTCCATTTCTTTTACAATATATTTTTACCTTTAGACTCATATTATCAATTGCAAATTCAAAATACCGAATTATAGCAAAAATTATCATAACCTTGAGTGAAGAATGAAAGATAATTATTTTTGATGAGACAGTACATCAATGATATTTTAAATGCTTGTATATATGTTGAAGAGAATCTCCGGAACTCCTTTACGCTTGAAACGCTGGCTTTTCAAGCATCCTACTCCACATTCCACTTCCATCGATTGTTTAGCGCACTTGTCGGTGAATCGCCTGGGCTTTATATTCGAAAACGGCGTTTATCTGAAGCTGCCAGAGAGCTTGCTGAAACATCCCGGCGCATCATAGATATAGCCATGGATTATCAATTCAACTCACAAGAAGCTTTTTCAAGAGCCTTTCGCAGCTTTGCCGGAATCGCACCGGCTGCATTCAGAAGATATCCGGATCGTTCAACATTTTTTTATAAAAAACCTTTAACTCATGAAATGTTACTTCATTTAACGGGAGGAATATCGATGAAACCCAAAATTATCGAGAAAGAATCTACAAAACTGATTGGAGTTGTCTATTACGGTGACAATTCCAATGCAGAAATAAAAGATTTATGGTGCAAGTATTGGAATCAGGTCGAAAAGCTTCAGAAACCGGATGATCCAACAGCCTATGGATTGTGCTTTTACAATGAAGATCTGAAGGAAACCGGAAATTTCTTCTATCTCATGGCAGTAGCTGTGGACAGTCTTGATAATATACCCGTCACAATGGTGGGGAAAACCCTACCGAAACAGAAATATGCCGTTTTCACTCACAAAGGTTCTGTCGATACTCTCAGAAAAACATACGAATTCATTTACGGCACCTGGCTGCCTAAATCAGGACTTAAAGCGACATGTGGGTACGATTTTGAATATTATGAAGTAGGACGTTTCAAAGGCGCTGAACATCCTGAATCCGAACTGGACATTTATATTCCTATCCAGTAGCTACATACTCTCGTTCGACACATCCATCAGCTTGCATATATGCTGATTATTAGATATTTCTTTTGAGGAAAAAGTAACATTATTCGTCATGGTGAGCATGATGCGGAAATTTCCTCAGGAGGAATTATGAGAAGAATTTATTCAATATGTGTTTTCTTGATTGTTGGTCTTTGCCTTTTCACATATTCAGGTTATGCAGAGCTTGATAATCCGGTATCTTCAAACGCCACGCCGGAAATGAAGACCGGATTTCCTGAAATTTATAACGGACACGAAGGCGATATTTTGGACACAGATCTGGAGAATCTCACCCTTAACGCGTTAAAAGCCTATGAAAATAAAGATTATGAAACCGCCGCGCGTTATTATCTTCAGATTGCTAAATGTGATATTCGGAATGCCACTGCCATATACAATCTGGCTTGTTGCTATGGTCTTCTTGGAAAGGACACTCTGGCTGCTGCGTATTTGGAGCGATCCGTAAAAGCCGGATTCACAGATATTGATCATATTGAAACTGACCCCGATTTTAACCAGGTCAGAGATTCAGAGGTTTTCAAGAAAGCTCTTGAGTTTTCAAGAAATCGCGTAAACGCTCGTAAATCCCTGGAAGGGGAAAAGCTTTTTTTCCCTGTAAACATTTTGACAAAGGGGAGATTGCACTTGCCTGCCAAATATGATCCATCTAAAAATTATGCCCTGGTGATCGGGCTTCATGGTTTTGGAAGCAATGCAGACAGCTTCTCAACATTGTGGGATGGATTAAAAAACAACAACATTATCTATTTCGCTTTGCAGGCTCCATATCCTCATCCCGCCTTAGCAGATGGCTTCAGCTGGTCTCTAATCGATAATTCGGATGCAGCCATTCAAAATAAGGCTATGGAGATGATGGAATCGAACATTGTCAACATCACGAAAGAACTTGGTCAAACCCACAAACCGCAACAAATTTATCTGTTCGGTTTTTCTCAAGGTTCCGAACTTGCATATCGGACAGCAATTAAAAATCCTGTTCATTTTAATGGACTTATATGTTTCGGAGGATGGTTTGATAAAGATCGATTCAGTGACACGCAAATGGAAAACGCAAAAAAACTAAATGTGTTTATTGCTCATGGTAAAGAGGATACCATCGTTGAATACCAGGCTGCCGAAACGATAAACCAAACACTCGCCAATATGGGATATCCGGTAGTTTTCCGTCCATTTGACGGTGGTCATCGTGTTCCTCTGGAAATCATTCATGAAGCTGCCGTTTGGATAAATAAAAATCTTGAAAATTCTACATCTTATCAGTCAACGCCCTGACTCAACAGGAAGCGGAATATATCTGCAAGCAGTACTGAAGATGTCCCAGATCAGAGGACATTCCAATTATCTTCTGGCAGGCTGCACATCTGATGAGGAAATCAATTTCCCGGCCGATCTTTCAGCATCTGTCGACTGGGTCCGGTTTGATGGAGCGGATCTCCCATTTTCGATTGTTGGAATGAGTGATGTCATGCCATATTCCAGTGCTCGCTTTCGAGACTTGACAGAAAATCAACTGAAAGCATATGAGAGGGCTTTTGTATCAAAAACCGCGGCTATGATAAAAAAAATCAAACCCGATGTTATTCACGCACATCATTTGTGGATAATGACGTCTGCAATAAAACGTTCTTACCCATCTTATCCGCTCATTGCATCCAGTCATGGATCAGACATTCGGCAACTTATCACGTGTCCTCATTTGGCAGAGAGGGTGATAGCAGGATGCCGACATCTTTTTCGCGTTCTGGCCCTAACAAAAAAGCAACAGCAGATGATTCATTCGTTGTACAAAATACCAGATAGCCATATTGTTGTAGCAGGAACAGGATTTAATGACTCACTATTTACTCTGAAGATCAAACCCAAAGTGGATCCTGTGATTCTTGTCTATGCAGGGAAACTCAGTAGTGCAAAGGGAGTTCCCTGGTTATTGCACGCACTACAAAACATTACTGACATATCATGGCAGTTGCATATTGCGGGTGAAGGGGCAGGCAGCGAAAAAGAAGCGATCGTAACATTGGCGTCTGAAATTTCTGAAAACGTTCATTTTCATGGTTCTTTGTCTCAGGAAAAACTGGCCGAACTATTTCAAAAAGCACATGTTTTTATTCTTCCGTCGCTTTATGAAGGATTCGCGCTTGTCATTTTAGAAGCTCTGGCATGCGGTTGCCGGATTGTTGCTACGGAACTGCCTGCCATACAGGAAATGTTTTCTGAACCTTATCCCGATTATATTCAAACAGTGACCATGCCACGTTTAAAAGATATGGATAAGCCCCTGAAACAGGATGAGCAATCCTTTATAAATAATCTTTCAGCGGCAATACGAAAACAAATGATTGCAGCGACAAATCAGCCAGATCTGCCTGAGCATGAGATTAAACGTTATCTGGCACCTTTCAAATGGTCAAACATATTCAATGTTATTCAAAAATCTTACCATGAAACAATTCAGATGACATCGACGAAAATGGCGTGAACAGCCATTTCAAATTTTGAAGACATGGATGGTTTCAAATGAAACGTATCCGTCAGAATACGTGCAAGTATATCCAGATTTCGGGTTTGACCTTTTAAAAACTCTATCTCCAACTCATACGAAACTGAATTCTGTTTACTGATTTCATTGTGTTGAGCGGGATAAAATGTCGAACGGTCAAAAACGAGTTCACAGGTTGATCCATCCGGACATGACAAAAAAAATTTATTACGTTGCGTCTGAATAACAACACAGGTATGGAGCTTATCGATATCAACGACGGAGGTTACTTTTTCGTTCATAGTTATATCGGATATTTGAAGCGGTGACAGATTATTCTCCGAAATAGGGATTTCCAATTCTAATCGCTTCGCAATGCCGTCAGTGATCTTGCCCATGCTTTTCAAGGTGAGGAAACGCTGGGAATTTACTGTTCTTATTCTAAGTGCCAGCTTATGTTTTAAAAGCTGCCAGGAATCTGTATCAAGATATGAATCCCTGTTGATCTGAATTCCGATGACCGTGATTGTATAGCCATTATTACCAAGAAAAGAGATGATATCGTACTCATTCCCTTGGTCAGGCAGGAGCAATTTCAATTCAATTTCTTCAGTCACGCCAAAGTAAACCTTTTCAGGGTGTTTCTCTTTGTTTTACACCACCCAGTAGATCTTTAGCCAAACGTCTCGGCAATCCTTTTGATTTTATGGCTTTGGCAGCTTCATCGACAGCATATTGGAACCGCACAATAGAACCCGTGCATTTATTTTCTGTTACATCGATGAGTGCATATGCAGGTCTGACATCCCCGTCAACGGGCTGACCGGAAGAACCACAGTTAATGACCATAACACCATCAAGCCGTTTTATAAATGGGATATGCGTATGTCCGCATACCAGAAGATCCGGTTTTGAGATCGACGAAATTTTTTCACGTAATGCTGAAACCGTGATACTGGGATATACCGTATCCGAACACGACTGTGGACTGCCATGCACCAGGCACATATCGACACCTGCACTAAGCTTTTCAGTGATTGTTTCCGGCAATGAGTTCAGATACTTGATGGAATTCTTTGTCAACGCTTTCAATGTCCATTGCAAAATATCACGCTTCACAGGTTTCATTTTTTTCAAAGCTTTTTTATCTTTTGACAGTGCCTTCAGCACCTTAACGTCGTAATTCCCACGTATCGTTGAAATTGATTTTTCTTTAAGAAAATCGATCACTTCGTTGGGAAAAGCGCCATATCCTACCAGGTCGCCACAGCAAAATATCCGTTCCGCGCCTTTTGTTACCGCATCGTTGCAGCATGCTTCGAGAGCATGCACATTCGCATGTATATCGGAGAAAAATGCTATTTTCATGTTTGATACTTCACTTTCCTGTTTAGTTTTTTGATCAGGAGATTCTGTTTTCTCTCAGCTCCCCAGATTTCATTTGCAACATCCCGATCGGTCTGGATTTTTATTACGACACACTCCTCACAAATCTGACATTCAATCGTCTGAACAAAAGCACAATGGCTTCTGTCCAACCCGTCAGCAACTCTGAGTATACCTGCAAGCCACTCGACAGTATCTTGATCTGCGGGTTTTAAGGCATCAAACATTTTATGCTTGTGAGGATCAGGTTCAGCTTTGCGGTGATAGCGAGCAATGAGTGCACACATCCGTTTATCTTTATCCGGAAGTCCAGGAATCGGCTCTTGTATAATCATGTCAAATGAATGTTTGTGATGACCGCTTTCTTCCTGGTGGAACAATCCGATATCATGCATCCAGGCAGCGCCCTGGAGCATAAATCGGGCATGATCGTTCAGGTTATGCAGTGGCAGCAAACCCTGGAAAATCTCGTCAGCAAGTTTAGCAACATGCCTGGCATGTTCCGGATCCGGATCGTATCGGTACGCTATTTCGCGGAATGTATTGATATTCATTCAAGTTCCTGAATCAATCATTGGATTTCTTGCTTTTTCTTTTTTTCTTACCGATCTGCCTGACAAGTTCCTCATAAGGTGCTGATTTCACACCGCCTTTTCTGGCAATAGCAATTAACTGACTCTGACTACGTACGGTCTTTTTGTCAGTTCCGGAAGATATCCGCACATAGATTCCATCCGGTTGACAGATGCGAGCTTTCACATTGTCTTTTAGGTATGTCATTAAAATTTCTTTTATGATTCGTGATTTTGTGTGTGTTTCTTCAATAGGATAAAGTATTTCAACACGGCGTTTAAAGTTACGAGGCATCCAGTCGGCGCTGCCGGAATAAATCTCCGGATCTCCGCCGTTGTGAAAATAATATATTCGTGTGTGCTCAAGAAATCTGTCAAGAATACTGATAACCCGTATGTTATCGCTCACACCCGGTACACCCGGTCTCAAACAGCATATTCCCCGTACGATCAAGTCTATTTGAACTCCAGCTTGAGAAGCCAGATAAAGATGCCGTATGGTTTTCGAATCAACAAGAGCATTCATCTTGGCAATGATTCGGCCTGGATTTTTCGGAGATGTTTTTTCGATTTCACGATCAATGAGTGAAATAATTTTTTCCTGCAAATTCACCGGTGCTATGGAGAATTTTTTAAACATCGATGCCACCGTTTCGGCTTTGTACATCTCACTTCCCGTCCAGGAATTAAATCCAGTAATAACATTAAAAAGGGCGGACACATCCCGGCCAAATTTCTGATCACACGTCAACAGACCAAGATCCGTGTAAAGTTTTGCGGTATTTGAGTTGTAGTTGCCGGTAGACAGATGGACGTATCGTTGAAGTTTATTTTTTTCACGTCGAACAACCAGAGTTGCTTTGCAGTGCACTTTCCACCTTACAAACCCAAAAACAACGTTAATGCCGACTTCTTCCATTTGCCTGGACCAGTCAATATTTGACCTTTCATCGAATCTTGCCTTGAGTTCCAATACTGCCGTAACGTGTTTGCCCTTCTCTGCTGCTCTCTGTAACGCTGCGACGATAGGCGAATTGGAACCCGTTCGGTACAGGGTCTGCTTGATTGCCAGAACATCCGGATCATCCGCAGCATTATTCAGAAAATCAACGATAACTGCGAATGAGTCAAACGGATGATGCAACAGAACATCGCGCTCCCGAATCACCGTGAAAATATCCTTATCGGACGCCATACGTTTGGGAATCCTTGGATTGAATGGATGATCCTTCAGGTTTGGATCGGTATCCAATTCATATAAACTCATCAAGTTGCAAAGATTAATGGGTCCTGGAATCGCAAACATATATTTCCAGTCCAGCTTCAAATGCCGGCAAATACTTTGAATCAAACCTCTGGGCGCATTTTCCTCAACTTCCAGTCTGACAGCAATCTGATTGGATCTGTCCTGCAATTCCGCTTCCAGTGATTCCAGAAGATCCATAACCTCACTTTCATGAAGATCATAGTCAAGGTTCCGGGTGACTCGAAATGCCATCGTTTCCCAGATCTTCATTCCAGGGAAAAGCCAGTGGAGATTGTGTACTATCAGATCTTCAAGCAATACGAATCTGCGTTTCCTGGAGGATTCTTTTACCGGCACTAATCTGGGTATTACTGAAGGAACCTCAACAAATGCATATGCATTGGGC
>JAFGJC010000200.1 GCA_016929305.1 candidate division CSSED10-310 bacterium
AAAAGCAGGATTCGATGCACGGTAATTGCAACACATACCTTTTCTCAGATCGATAGAGCTCTGGAAGATTTCCGAGAAGTCGGGAAGAGAGTAGGAATCATTTAACATTGAACATTGGAAAATTAGCATATTGACATTACATTAAACAAGTTATACTCAGCCCGAAGTAGTTTTCGGATTTTTACGAGACCTCACCTCAATTCTCTCCTTGAAAAAAGGAGAGGAAGATAAAATTGTGAATCCGAAAACCTCTCTGTGTTGTGGATATCAGAGCTCAGTTTTACAACCCCGCGGAGTGCATAAATGAACTACTGGGCGTTCTTCTCTCTTGTTCCAGGTCTTATCCATTGCTTATTAGGGGCGTATATTTATTTCCTGAAGCCAAGAAGTCTTTTAAGCAGGATATTTACTTTATTTACGCTCTCGCTCGCGGTATGGTGTCTTACTGAATTTGGTCACAGGCTTACTTCCAGCCCGAAAATCGCATTTTTATTAATCAGAGCCGGCGGTTTTGGATGGTGTTTTATGCAAAGTCTATGTACTCATTTCATTTTGGTCTTTGCCAGACAAAAGAAAATCCTTGCGAAAAAACTTACCTACATCATTCTCTATGGGCCATCAACCATATTGCTGGTTTTATTTTTATTCACAAATCTGATTTATTATCAAGAACCCTACAAAATGTTTTATGGGTATACCTCTCTTCCCGGGAAGCTGGTTGGCATCTATGCATCATATTATCTGTTTTTGTATCTTTGTGTAATGTATTTTCTTGTTCAAGTCATAAGAAAAAATATTCTTGTGGAAAAAAAACAAGCCAGGCCATTGCTTTTCGGCAGCGCATTCTTTTTGTTATTAGCTACGATGAGCAATGTAGTTTTGCCCGACCCAAAGAATTCAACCCCGGAAATTGGCACCACTTTAAGTATCGTATGGGCGGTCTCGGTTTTCTATGCCGTCCTCAAGCATAAACTATTTATCATAACACCCACTATTGAAAACGTATCAATTACTCCTGAGAAATATACACTTCACCGTGGACGATGTTATTACGTCAAGGAGGTCAAACCAGAAAAAGGATTTGAAATTTTTCGTGATCAAATCACGCATAATCGTCCAGGTTTTTGTATCACAAAACTGATTCCGGAGAAAGTCAGAGAAAGATATAAATTAATCAAAACTCCGATTCTCAGACTGACATTTCATGAAGGAAAAGGGACGATTTCTCCAAAGGATCTGGATGGATTCATGACAGCAGTATCAAATTTTCTCAGGCAAACGAAAAATTCTCTTTTGTTTATTGACTGTTTGGATCAAATAAAAGTCGCTAACGGGATGAAAAAAACACTCGATTTGATCGCTGATTTTAATAAATTATGTTTCGAGACGAATATGATCATTCTGGTATCAATCAATCCAGGACTGTTTAGCAAACAACAATTGAGCAATCTCGAGAATGAAATGATTCGGGCGGGTAATCCATGAATGTCGATCCATTCTCACTTTATATTGTCGGCGGAGTTCTCTGTCCGATGCTTCTCTTGAAGCTGGATTTTAAGAAGAAGCAAAAGCGGGATAAAACGATCCAGCACAGAGAAGATGTTCTACTCATTCAAGCCTATATCAGCTTGATTAATATATATCAAAAAGAGCTGAAAGATAACAGATGGATCAGCAAATTTATGTCTGAGTATTTTGAATACAATCCCGTTCTTTTCGAAAATTGCTCTTTAGGTCCTGATTGCGCGATAGATAGCGCTGCCGTCATATCAAATTGTGAACGGCTTCCTGAAACAGACCGGATCGATGAAATCAATACGGTTTTTTCAGACCTTTTATCGCAATTGCATGAAAATCACAAAGGGCCGACTTCATTGAAATGTTCTGAGCAGGCTTTGACAAAAAGTCTTGGTCTAATCAAAGACACGTATGGCGATTCTCCACTGATTTTTGATATTTTGAGGAATTTACCAAAAGGTGTCATGGAAGAAGAACGGATCGCGTTGTTACCCCGGGATGAATTAGAGGTGCGTGTCCGTGAAAGAACAAAGAAATTGACCGAAGTCAATATTACCTTACAAAATGAGATCAAGGTACGCAAGAAAGTAGAGAAAGCATTGGAACGGCAGGCAGAAGAATTGGCCCGCTCAAATGCCGAGTTGGAACAGTTTTTTTACGTTGCTTCGCATCATCTCCAGGAACCCATCCGCAGCGTGATCAGCTATTCTCAATTGCTCAAACATAAATACGAAAGTTATCTCGGTGACGAGGCCGATATGTATCTGAAATACATGACCGAGGGCGCCCTCAGAATACGGGATCTTGTGAATGACGTGCGTGCCTTCTCTCAAATTAATCGACATGGCAAGCCTTTCAAACGGGTCAATTGCTCGGAGCTGATGGATACAGTTATCGCTCTTTTGCACAATATTTACAAAGAGAATCCCCCTTTGGTGACTTATCAATCTCTACCAATTATCCAGGCTGATAAGAAACAGTTGATCCAGGTCTTTACACAACTCATCGATAATGCCATCAAATATTGCGATGCCTCCGTTCCAGAGATTCATGTGAGCGCCAAGTTATATGGAAATGATCATTTGTTTATGATACGTGATAATGGGATTGGCATCGAAGCCCAATATGCCGAAAAAATATTCATGATTTTTCAACGGTTGCACACTAATCAGAAATACAATGGAACCGGAATCGGGCTGGCTTTGTGTAAAAAAATCATAGAACGTCACGGTGGACGAATCTGGGTAGAATCGGAAGGTGAACAACAAGGAAGCACTTTCTATTTTACAATTCCTCAAAAAGGAATATCCAATGACTAATATTTCCAATGAGCGACTCGTTGAGATTCTGTTGGTTGAAGACAATCCTGGGGATGTTCGTTTAACTCAGGAGGCCTTTAGGCAAAGCAAGATATCCAATCGTCTCCATATCGTTAACGATGGTCTTGAAGCTTTGGCCTACTTAAGACGTGAAGGTCGATTCAGGAACGCGCCGGTACCCGATCTGATTTTATTAGATCTGAATTTACCCAGAAAAGAAGGCCGTGAAGTGCTTGAAGAGATCAAACAGGATATCACGCTTAGACACATCCCGGTTGTCGTTTTGACCATATCTGATGCGGACAATGACATTCTTGAGACCTACAATCTGC
>JAFGJC010000201.1 GCA_016929305.1 candidate division CSSED10-310 bacterium
AAACAGTGTTCCCGAAAGACTGCTGATCAGCAGATAGTTTCCATCCGGAGACCACATGGGCCGGCAATATCCCTGGTCTTCCGGAGTGATACGTTGATGTTTACCCGAATGATAATCAGTCAGCCAGAGCGCATCGTTATCATCATTGTAAACCGCCAATGGTTTGTGTGGGTGCAGTGCAATCCAGTTGGCGTAAGAGGGCAGCTCAGCCCGGTGAGTCTCATCCTGATCCTGATTCAGTATCCGCAACTGCGTGCCGGTGGTGAAGGCAATCTGTTCATTTGCACTGAATACCGGGTTTCCTGACAGAGATGATACGTCTGCAAGCAAACGGATCTCATTTTTAGACGAAAACCATATCGCCGGTGCCTGCCGAGTTTGATTGTCTTCCTGTTTCTGTACAACTTTAAACGCAAGTTTCGATCCGTCTGAAGACCATTGCGCCAGCCTGCCTCCGGTTGCCGTACCCTCAAGGGCCAAACTTGTACCCACTATCGTGTCATAGAGGACAACCCGCTGACGATAAAAATCACTAAACGCAATATACCTGCCGTCCGGGGACCATTTGGGATCTGTCATGGAATGGATGGACGATATCGAAACGGTCATGAATAACATGATGCATATAAGAGATATGTTTTTCATAAGGCACCCCAGCTTATTAAAGAAAAGCCTTTATTATCATATCAGAATACAATCATTTGTGGTAAGCATTTAATGCTGTATGCAGGCACGGAAACAGACATTCGCATCATTGGCGAGTAAAGACCAAAGCCGGATGCTTCGTTGAATGGGGGGGTGAATGGCTGCCGGTAGCAGAAAGCAAACAAACGCATCTCTTGAATTTACCGTTTTGGCGGTAGGTCTCGGGATTATCCTGGCGATTATCATGTGTGCCGCCAATATCTATATGGGGCTTTACGCAGGCATGACTGTCTCGGCATCCATTCCGGCTGCGGTTGTTTCCATGGCCATTCTGAGAGGAATTTTTCGCAGGGGCAGCCTGTTGGAAAACAATATTGTTCAGACGATGGCCAGTGCCGGGGAATCCCTTGCCGCCGGCGTCGTTTTTACGGTTCCAGCCATAGTACTCGTAAAAATATGGGGTGATTTTGAGTTTTGGCCGACGGTTCTCATCGCGGTTTGCGGCGGTTTGCTGGGTGTTCTGTTCATGATTCCGCTTCGCCGGTCGTTGATCGTTGAGGATAAGACACTGACCTATCCCGAGGGCGTGGCATGTGCCGCCGTTCTGAGAACCGGTGAACACGGAATGGAAGGAATCAAATATATAGCCGGCGGTCTTTTTCTGGGTGCGCTGATAAAACTGCTCAATGCCGGAATGTCTCTGCTCAAGGCGACCGTCGAAACGGCGCTATTATGGAACAACCGGATTTTCTACACCGGTTGTGATGTTTCACCGGCACTGCTGGCCGTAGGTTACATCGTGAACATACGGATTGCCTTTTTGATTTTTGCCGGGGGATGCTTTGCATGGAATATCGTTATGCCGTTTCTGCCGGTTCCTTCTGGAATGGAGGGGGCATCCGCGGTGAAAATCGCCGGCGAACTCTGGAATACACAGATCCGGTACCTGGGAGTCGGTGCCATGATTGTCGGTGGATTATGGTCTATCATCAATGTCCGTTCAGGTATTGCACTCAGCATTAAGCAACTTTTCAGAATATCAGCAAAAGATACCGGACAGATGATCCCTCGGCATGAGCGTGATCTTGATCCGCGCATTATCGGGTCGGTTGCTGTAGTTACGATCGCAGCAGTTTTCGTTCTTTACTGGACATTGACACGTCAATTTGGCATCAGTTTGATAACGACGATTATCATGGGTTTTGCATCGTTTTTCTTCGTTGCGGTATCGAGTTATGTGGTGGGACTTGTCGGCAGTTCAAACAATCCCGTATCGGGGATGACCATATGTGCGCTTCTCGGCACAGCCGTTCTGCTGATGGGCATGGGAATGAAAGGAACTACTGCCATATACGCAACCTTGGGAGTTGCCGGCGTTGTTTGCTGTGCCGCCTGTTCAGCGGGTGATATTTCCCAGGATTTGAAGACCGGATCGCTGGTGAAAGCCACCCCCAAATGGCAGCAGACCGCACAAATCATCGCCGTAATAGTGCCGGCGTTCATCATTCCTCCCATCATGTCACTGCTGAACCAGGCTTATGGTATTGGCACGGGATTGAAAGCACCCCAGGCGACACTCTTCGCCAGCATCACCGAAGGACTATTCGGCAGCGGTGATCTGCCGCGTCAAATGATCGGCGCGGGAATCCTTCTGGGGATTTTCATCATTTTTGCAGACCGGATTTTAGAATATAAGGGAAAACAGCTACGGCTGCATGTCATGCCAATTGCAGTGGGGATTTATTTGCCGCTGTCATTGTCTGTTCCTATATTTCTGGGCGGTTTGATCAGGTTCTTGAGCGACTTGAGAAGACACCGAAAATCTCCCGGTGATTCACCTGATAAGCAGTCTCAATCGGGCATTTTATTGGCGTCCGGAATCATTGCCGGCGAAGCCGTCATTGGAATTGTCCTTGCTGCCCTGATGTACCTCGGAATAAATCTTGATATGTCAATGGATGTTGCAGGATTTCATGCTTTTTCAACATTCTTCAGCATTGTAGCACTCGCCGGTGTGGCTATTTATCTGTATCGCGAATGATGTGGATTCCGATCGTTCATCGTCATTCCGAAGCTGTCCAACCGAAACTGACACTGTCCCATTCACCCAGAATTGCGGTCATATCTTTATTCAGAATTGCCGCCATGAACCTGAGATCGCTGGCGTTGTAACTCACTGTTGGCCATATGAAGTTCAACATCTCCATATTCATTGTTCCAACCGGTATATTGATACTCATGCTGTTGAATGCCGTAGACCATACAGGATACCAGAAATATGTGGAGTAGACATCCAGCAGCACAACGATGGGCTGGTAGGTATAGGTCTCGGGTCCGGGATTTGAGATCGTGGCGGTGAGTATGAACGCATCGCCTGTCTGGAACATTGATCCTGACAGGTTCAAGTAAATTCCCAGTGGAGGTATTTGTTGAGGTGGATAATGATAGCCCATATCCACTCTGTCCGAATCCAGGACATCATCGGTTCTGGTCGTCAAATCACTCATGCAGATCACTCCGGCCGGTGTTTCATAACAAAAATCAACCGCCTGGCCGCTCCCGCTGTCCACGCACAGGCTGGTTTCATGCTGACCGGATGCGATTTGACTTAGATAATAGCTTCCAAATGCTCCGTCGGTGAACTTCGGGTTGGAGTAGATGTTGCCCACACCTGCATATCCACCGCGCACATCAGAAAAGGTTATGGAAACTCTGGATTCATAGCTTGTCGCGATTTCATCGTGATTCAGGTTATCCCAGAAAATGCTGTTGGTGATTGTTGGCTGGCAGTTAAAATAACAAAATAATCCGTTGACTGTATTTTCGGCTACGGTGGTATGCTTCACCTCAGGGGAGCAGTACTCGTAGCATTCGATTCCTGATCCCCCGTTACGGGCGATCAGGCAGTTCGTAATCTCCGCCCGGCATTCATACTCGAAATAGATACCGGTGGATTCATTGTTGAGAATCGTTGTGTTCGTGATAATGGGATCACTCCATGACCAGCAGTAAATACCGTAACCTTGAACTGCGGAAGTATCAGATATATGGCAATAATCGATCCGGGGTGAGCTGCCGGCTTCACAGGTTATGCCGCTGAAAACATTGTCCAAAATCGTCGTTTGCAAAATGAGGGGTGACGCATACAGGGAGCAGTAGATACCAGTGGAGCTGTTGTGAGCGACGATACTGTTTGTCACCGTGGGATTGCAATGATCGTAACAGTAAATACCAATGCCATCGGTGGATTCAATCCGGCAGTTCTGGATCGAGGGATGGCTGTTCAATTCACACAAGATTCCATCTTTGTTTCCATTCAGCAGGGACACATCCGAAATTCCGGAGCCGGTTTCTGAGTGACTTACTGCGACCGGTGAGGTTTTTTCGGCATCGAAAATGGTTTGCTCCATATCATCGCCCTGAATCGAAATATTGCTGACCAGTGAGAGTGGAAAACGCTCGCCGGTGACTGACGCAGCGTAATTCCCCGGTCCGACATATACCGTAACCGGTGCTGATGCCGTACCGTAAACCCGGCTCATGGCATGATCCAGCGTAAGAAACGCCGTATCCCAGGTCAGACCGTCATTGGAATCACTTCCCGATGCGGACACATAGACATCTTCAGTTATGGGCTCCAGATCAGATGTGCTGCCGTCAAGATTGAACGCCTGCAACGGTGAGACATAATAATCCGACAGGAAATATCCACCAAAGCTGTTGGCATTTGCCTGAAGTGGAGGGTCGAATACGGATGTGCCAAACAGATCCGAGCCCGCTCCGGCTTTGTTGTCTGCGAATGTGTTGCCGTTTCCGGTGCCGCCGATGATGGGGTAACCGGTTGAGCAGAAAATACCACCTCCATAGAAAAAA
>JAFGJC010000202.1 GCA_016929305.1 candidate division CSSED10-310 bacterium
GACCACACCGTAGGCCGCGTATACCCAGAATTCCGCATACTCGATGCAGATCTGATCCAGGCAGTCGGTGCACTGAGCGGGATCCAGGTAGACCCAGTAGCGGTCGGTATGTTCCCATCCGCTATAGTCGGTCATCCACGCATTCTGTGCCGGAGATTCAAAGCTTCCCATAATGCAGCCCGGTGTCGGGGTCGGCGTGATGGTCGGTGTCTCCGTCGGGATCGGTGTTTCCGTCGGCGTCCAGCTCGGTCCCGTGGTCGGTGTCGCAGAAGGCAGCGGGGTTTCCGTGGGAATCGTCGTCGGTGTTTCAGTCGGTACCGGCGGCCAGGTGCTTGTCAGCCACGGACAATAATCCAGAAAACTGTCATTGACCAGATCATCTCCCAGACCGTCAGCATTACTTTCCGTTGTGGGATCACCCGTGCACGGAGGAACTTCCGTAGAACCGTTGGGATCATAAGGTCCCGTCGAATCGCCCCACCAGTTGTTTTCAATGTTTACAATCGGCGTATATGTGCTCCGCTGGGCAAACTGAGCACCGACACTATTGTCATAGAAATTATTCTCGTTGACCTGATATCCTGCTGTCTGATGATAGGGTTGATTAAAATAAATGCCCCGCCCGCATAAATAGATATCATTGTGTTCGGCAACCAGATCTGCAACATCGTTATAGTCACTCTGGGAATGAATCCCGGCATAGGAAGCATTGTGCAGGTCATTGTCATGGATATACGAGCTATGATTATGATAACCCTTGATGCACGAACCGTTTGGTATATTGTAGATCAAGTTTCCGTAAATTTCAGTGCCTGTGGATTCGTAATAGTATATCCCGCCGTGCGTTGTCTGGACATCATGGATTTCGTTATAGCGGATGATGCAATTGGTGCATCCATCGGCAAAGTTCAGACCGTCGCCCACGGTATTCGTAACGTAGTTGTATTCCATCAGCCCGTTACTTACCGTACGAAGTTGAACACCTTCATCCGTTGACGAGCCGTGAACAATGCAATACCTGACAGTTGTATTTGCATATGCTGAACCCTGATATATCAGATCAGCAGTACCGTTGTAGATTTCCAGACCATCGATAAGTATATCCTGGGCCGCTATCGAGAGAATTGTTGCCAGTGACGCATTACCGTCAATCACTGCTTCATCGATACTTCCCGGTGTTCGATTGCCGGGAGCGAATGATGGCCGCGGATCGATGCCGGCCTGAGGTCCAAGCAACGTCAGGTTGTCCTTGTTGATGGCGATCGTTGAAGCAGGCGTGTAGACACCCTCTATGATCTGAATGGTGTCCATGGGATTCGCAGCATCAATCGCTGTTTGAATGTCATTGTAGCAGGGACTCATTCCTCCACACCCCGCATCGTCGTCAACGTACAGAATAGCACCATATGCAGGCTGGGATATCAGCATGAGTGTAATGAGAACAGCAGTTAGCATTCGTCGCATGCTATACCTCCTTATTAAAAGTAATCCATCTCATTAAAAAATCAGAAAATCTGATCGACACAATCGCATGATCCATCGAGATAATGCCGATAAATACATAGAGCATCCGCTGGTGAAACGGTATCATTGCCGTTGCAATCGGCGGAACAAAGTTCCTCCTCAGTAGGATTTGCGATGATGTTCAAATAGATCTGGAAGGCCATCTGTGCATCCTGAGGCGTCAATTGGCCATTATTATCGACATCGCCATCGTTGATACATGGCGGACCCGGTTCCAGCAGCCAGGGGCAGTAATCGATGGTATCGCCCGCATCATTGCCCATGCCATCAGCATTCATTTCCAATAGTGGATCATCGGTGCATTCCGGTACCTCAATCTCACCGTTCGCGTCATAGGGACCTGTCACATCCCCCCACCAGTTGTTTTCCGCCATCAGTGTTCCTGTACCCGTATTCATTACGCCATGCACATTGGCATATATGTTGTTGTTTTGAACCAGAATCGTCGTGGCGTCAGGTGCACCGCCATAATTGGTCACATTGATACCGACGGGATTGTTATGAATGTCATTCAACAGAATGGCGACTCCTGAAGTATTCTCCTCAAGCCGTATTCCCGCCCAGGAACTGCCGCCGATGGATACATTGGATATCTCATTGCTGGCAATTTGGAGAGGTTCCTGGCCGAATGCCGAGGAATCCTCGACACAGATTCCCGCCGCGGTTACGGTGTGAATGTTATTATTCATAATGATTCCGCCTTCGTTGCCGTATCCGCCGCGTCCCCATCGAATGCCATTGCCCTTGGTGGCATGGACAACATCATAAATTAAATTGTCCATAAGTGTAATATTGGTCGAACTGTAAATATAAAATCCACCATGCTCGGAATAGACATCATGGATTTCATTGTTAACGGCGATTCCATTTGACGAATAGGCAAAGCTGGCACCGTCGCCCACAGTACTGAAAATATGATTGTTTTCGATACGGCTGTTCGCGGAGTATTTGAATTGAATGCCGTCATCTCCGGAAGAATGGTGCACAATACAATACTGAACAACATTGTCCGTAAAGAAAGCGTCCTGTTTGATCAGATCACCAGTCCCGGACTTAATCTCCAATCCGTTAAGAATAATGTTACTGGCAGCCAGAAAGAATATGTGATCAACCATACTCTGTCCATCGATAATGGCTTCATTGGCGGATCCAGGAGTTCGAGTGGTAGACTGGCAGGGTCTTGGATCTATATTTGCCTGCGGACCCAGCAAGGTAAGGTCCGGCATGGCAATCGTAATTCTGTCGGTAACAGTATACAAACCCGGCGCAATTTGGATCGTATCGCCGCTGGATGCATCCGCAACAGCATCAACCACTGAACAGTAAGTCACCGTGTATGGATCGGGTTGGCTTCCGCTGACACAGCCAGGTGCATTGACATCAACCTGAATGATACCAGCACTGACGTTCGATATAACCGTTACAAAAATAAAGCATGCCATTACGGTTGAAATCCTAAATTTATTAGATTTCATTGTTTCCTCCTTGGTAAACGTAAATGCTTCTTTAATTCAGCAAACATCAAACCTTAATTAACTAGCAACTATAAGGGATATGATTTTTTTGTCAATTCGTTCAATGAATCCAGAAAAGTATGAACTCACACATAAAGAATCACGGTCCGAATCCGAATTCAAAGGTGTCAAGTCCGTCCATTCCTCCAAGTATATCCGTTCCTTCTGCATTGAGCATGGCACCCCAAAACACGATTCCCGCGTACGTTGACTGCCCGGTATCGGGCCATCTGAATTCAGGCAATATTCTCATTATGGTCTCACCCGGGTGAAGTGTGATCAATCCTGCATCAATTTCTTGCGACCAATTGTCCCAGAACCAAAATTGACCCGCTATTTCAAGGATGATGAATAATGGGATGTTCGACTGGGAGGTGTTATCGCCATATAAAAAGGCATCAAGCCAGCACAATTCACCGGGACTGAACACGGAATCCGGCATTTGGAGCCGGACACCAATTTCAGGAATATTGACATCCCGGTTTTCCATTATGGTAATGTGTTGATTTACTTCGACATTGTTCATCGTTGAAACACTATGCTGCTGGTTCGGCCAGTGAACCGTTAAGGAATCAATGTGCGGATGTGTATTCAGACCGAAATGAAGCGCCATGGGTTTCTGTGGCCCGAAATGTCCATTGCCGGCATACACTTCTCGAGTGTATTTGTCTTCGGCGGCCTGTACGGTGACTCGTGCCCCGATGGCACTTCGGTTGCTTTTGCCTTCCAGACCGGCTCCCTCAAGTCGAACGGTAATCCAGTTATTTCCAGGCAACAGTTCATTACGCCAGAGTTGGGGCGGATCTTCAGAAGCAAATCCGACGATGATGTCTTCATCGCCATCCAGATCGTAGTCAAAAGCTGTTGCGTTGTGCGGCGGAAGATTCTGATCGTTGATGGCGTTTAATCCCGTTTCGCTGGTTACCACGTGAAACGTATTGTCAGCTTCCTGTTTAAAAATATACAAGCGATTATTCTCGTATCCACATTCTGTCAACAGGAAATCCGATAATCCGTCATTGTCGATATCAAACCAGCTGGCATAATGATCGCCATGATGACGTGGTCTTGGATCGTCAGTCCGATCAACCAAATCAAAACCCCAGGTAAAAATATTGTCGGTGTTAACCAATGGGCAGGAATACACCTGATCACCGCCATGGGTCATTATTTCCAGGAAATCGATGTCGCTATCATTATCGAAATCACATGGCATGGAACCCCAGGAACATTTGGTGCCAGGCGGTCCGATATATTCACCAAAATGCGTTTCGGCCTGAATTTCAGTAAATGTGCCATCACCGTTGTTCCGCCAATGCAGATTGTGTCCCCGGCAGTAATTTCCGGTAAATAGATCCGGCCAGCCATCTCCGTTCCAGTCTGCTGAACTGACGGCATAGCACGGTATCTCCAGATACATGCCTGCCGTTTCCGTGGTCTGCGCGAATGATCCATTTCCGCTGCCTCTGAACAATAATGTGCTGGACCAGATCTCGTTGGCATAATCGTAAAACCAGTTGCCGACATAAAGATCTATCTTGCCGTCACAATCGACATCGGTGAAAACCGCTGAAGAAGTATTGTATAATCCCGCATCGAAGATACTTTTATCCGCAGGAAAGGAAAAATGACCCATTCCATCGTTGAGCATAATATCGAAACGATCACCTCTGTCCGTTAGATATTCAAGACGATGGTAATAAAGGCCGGTGAACATATCCAAATCCCCGTCGTTGTCAATGTCGGCGAAAATCGCCAGTGATGAATGTCTTCCGGTGCTGTCATTACGGCGGTTTGCACGAATTCCTGATTCCTCAGTGAAATCTATGAACTTTCTTGAAAACGGATCGTGAGGATCATCACCGGGAACATTTAAAAACAATCGATGCTTGTTGATCACATCCATGGTAACTTCGTCGGATTTTTCGTGTAGTAATAGATCTGGATACTCATCACCATTAATATCTGCAATGGCAATCCGAAATGCAGAAACACCCGTCAAACCTGTTTCCTGGCTGACATTGGTAAACGGAAATTCATATCCCGCGCTGCCAACAGTAATAAAAATGAAAAAGGCGCAGGCATTTAGAAGCATCGAAATACTATATCGCACGGTCATGGTATACCTCCCCCCCTGTTTCGATAGAAATACGGTGAATTCATCATATTCACCATATTTTATAAAATAAAGGAAGGATAAGAACCCGTCAATGACATGAATTATTTATGATGGCATTTATTTATCGAGAGATTTTTCGATTTTTGCCCACGTATCTCGAAGTGGTACGGAACGGTTGAATACGGGTTTTTCAGGTTTGGACAATTTGGCATCGGCGATAAAATATCCATGACGAAGGAACTGTACCGGTTGTATCATATCAACCAAACCCGGCTCGATTTTACACTTTTTCAAGGCGGTAGAGGATTGTGTGTTAATAAGATCCTTGAATGTCTGACCTTCTTCGAGATCATTGGGATCGGGTTTTGTAAACAGATGGTCGAAGAGTCTGATTTCAGCATCAACGGCATGCTTGGCAGAAACCCAATGCAGGGTTCCCTGAATTTTCCGGGCATCTTTTGTCCAGCCGCCGCGGGATTCGGGATCATAATGACAATGCAGTTCAATAATCTCGCCAGTACTTTCATCTTTCAGAAATTTGTCACAGGTGATGTAATAAGCATGTTTCAAACGTACTTCCCGGCCGGGTGCCAATCGAAAGTATTTCCTGGGCGGGTCTTCACGAAAATCATCCCTTTCAATGTAAATTATATTTGAAAACGGAAGCATGCGGGTTCCCATCGATTCATCCTCCGGATTGTTAACAGCTTCGACATGTTCCTCTTTATCTGCAGGATAATTGTCAATAACAACCTTTAGAGGATTTAGTACTGCCATGGCGCGCGAAGCACGTTTGTTCAGGTCTTCTCGAAGACAGTGCTCCAGAAGGGAAATATCGACGACACTGTTTGCCTTGGCGACGCCAATCCGATCGCAAAACTCCCGAATAGCCTCGGGTGTATATCCCCGGCGTCGCAATCCGGACAACGTCAGCAGTCTCGGATCATCCCATCCATCCACATAACCTTCTTCTACAAGCAGCCGGAGTTTTCTTTTACTCATTAATGTATAGGTGAGATTTAACCTGGCGAATTCAATTTGCTGAGGATGAAAAACTCCCAGTTGATCCAAAAACCAGTCATAAAGCGGGCGATGATCCTCGAATTCCAGACTGCAAAGCGAATGAGTTATTCTCTCAATTGAATCCGAAAGGCAATGCGTATAGTCATACATCGGATAAATACACCACTTGTCTCCCGTACGATGATGTGATGCCTTAATTATCCGGTAAATTACCGGATCCCGCATATTTATATTACCAGCTCGCATATCAATTTTTGCGCGCAATACCCGGGAACCTTCTTCAAATTCACCGGCACGCATTCGTTCAAATAAATCGAGATTTTCTTCAACAGTTCTGCTTCGAAAAGGACTATCGATGCCGGGTTGTGTTAGAGTTCCCCGGTATTCCCGCATTTGATCCGGCGTGAGATCACACACATAGGCTTTTCCATCTTTAATCAATTGAATAGCATAATCATAAAGCTGTTCAAAATAATCTGATGCATAATACTCCCTGTCCTCCCAATCAAATCCCAACCAGTGAATATCTTCTTTTATGGATTCAATATATTCCACATCCTCCTTCATGGGATTCGTATCATCAAATCGCAAATTGCATTTTCCACCGAATTCTTCCGCCATGCCAAAATCAAGACAAATCGCTTTTGCATGACCGATATGCAGGTAACCATTCGGTTCGGGAGGAAAACGAGTATGAATCCTGCCTCCGTATTTATTGGTCCGAAAATCATCGATGATGATATTCTTGATAAAATTGGATGGTGATTCACCATTTCCGCTGGGTTTTGCGAGTGATTCCCGCGTGTTGTCTGTATTTTTATTCATCCTGTTCACCTCATGAAACGGTTATGTTGAGTCAAGGCGCAACCTTAACAAAAAGAATTGAGTATGCCAATCATCAGGTCTGGGGATTTTGCCAGGATTTTTCGAGTTTTGTAAGTTTTTTCTTGCCCAAACCCCCGCTGGCATCCAGGGCGTTCATCAACCTTCGTCTGCAAAGATCAATACCCAAAATATGCATGGATTGATAAAGCGGCGGACCGATATGCTGCCCCATAATCGCCACAAAAAGCACTCCGGTAACCTCCCTTATTTTCCAATCCCAGAATTGAATAACGCGGTGCACCGCTTTTTCAATTTCATTTGCGGACCATATTGTCAATTCATCAAGCGCCCACATAACTGTCTGGATAATTCCAGGTATATCCTCAATAGAACGGTCTTTCGGAACGAGATCCTGCGAGTTGTATGACACTTCTCTCTGAAAGAAAAAAAGACAAGGTTCAATCAGATCGCCCAGAGTTTCCATCCGGTTCTGCATCATGGGAATCAATTGTTTTAGAAAATTCTCGTTGAATTTCCAAGCGCTTATTTCTTTCCATAATGTTTCAGTA
>JAFGJC010000203.1 GCA_016929305.1 candidate division CSSED10-310 bacterium
AAGGAAAATGTCCGGAATGCCTATGATGAATCTACCGTAAAAAGTGCCGTTTTTAGTAATATTTTCGATGTTTAGCTATGGCTTTTATCTATATGTGGGATGGTAGTGAAAATAACCCGGATATCTCCGAACGGAGAAGTAACGGAGCAACAGACCGTTACATACCAAGCGACCCTCTCGGGATGGAATCCTCAGCCGAATCTGACCTGGAATGGAACATCAGGCGGAGCTCAATATTCTTTTAAAGCCGTCACGGGTTTGAACAGCATTAAATGCATCGCTTACAATCCAAAAACCAAAAGGAGCAAAGAATCTCTCGATAGCTTCGAAGCAAAGCCCCTGATTATCAAACCATCGGATATCACTATTTCGCCTGTGAATCCTCTGATTCAAAGTGGCGAAAGCATTTCATTAGTCTGCAGAGTCGGAACAGGCACGCCTGATTTCAAGTATTCATGGTCCGGGCCAAATGGACCGTTAAGCACTACTTCCAGCACTCATCCGATTGCCAATGCTCAATTCACTGATGACGGTAAGTATACATGCGAGGTATCAAACGCCGCAGGGACGGGATCTGCGACAACGGAATTGAGCGTGAATCGAAGTCCTGTATTCATAAAGCCAGGGACTGGGTTTATAGTTCCTTTGGGTGGCACCACTACAAAAACACCGGATCATTTTTTCAATGATCCGGATGGTGACACACTCAGATTCGAAAAATTCAAACCTGAAAGTGATATTTACATTTCAGTATCGACAACGGATAAGATAACATATACACTCAAAGGTTTACAAGAATTCCCTGAAGGCGATCGCCTCGACCTTACAGTAACCGATGGCAAAGGTGGAATTTGTTCAGGATCAACAAGTTATGTGGTTACCAAGCTTCCCGTGCCACGCGCCACAACGATGGAGGCAAAATATTTGAATATGAAATAAGGGTGTAGCCTTCATTTCAGACAAAATTTTTGCCTTTTTACCCTCATGAACCTATCCTTGATTTCACAATACTGATTCCCGACTTTCTCTCCAAGACGCTCTTGATACCCCGATCATCGAAATGTCAGATACAGGTTCAGATGAGCTTTTGGATGCTATTGATCGATATCTCTCTTCCGTCCCCAATTCCAATTTTCAATTGCAATATTTTTATCAATCTTCCCCGCTAGCGACTCAATGAATTTCATTAGGCGCGTACTATTGTAAAAATCCAAGCATTTCATGAAAATTAAATTTTTTCCATACTTACTCCCATATTGTACTTTGCTAAAACCCCTTCAGAGATAAGGGACGGACTTACCTTAATACTTTAATGCATTTTGTTTGAATTCAACCGTTGTTATGCCGTATTGTTTCATAAGCCGCTCGCCCTCATTCAACATCCGTGACACTGCCGGACTCTGTATCCTGAAAAATTCTGCCACCTGTATCAGTGGTATCCCATACTGGCGATGTGACAACGCTGCCACTATTTTCCTCAGTGCGGAAATCTCATTGTTGCGTGCTCGACGATATATTTGAGCATATGTAATGCCCATTTGACGGCAGATATCGACTGCTATCTTTTCTACGGTCACACCATTCTTACCATATTCCGACAACTTTAACCGTCTGACAGTATCGTTCTCGATCGCTTTTTTCACGAATTCCTGATCTCCGATAACCCAACACTGATACTCTTTTTTGTCCGCCGAACCTTTGTTACTCTTTCGAATGGTGTTCAGAAATTCAACATTCTCCCCCTTCTCGATCCCTTCAACGATATGTTTGCGATATCCATTCGTTGTCGATTCCCCTTTAACGGTAAAACGCTTGAGAATATCCTTTTTATTTTGAAAACGGTTCTCCTGTAATCCCACCAGTACCGAATGACCGATCCACGGGTACCGATCCAAATCTTCGATTGTCTTACAAATACCCGCACGTATCGGATTCAAATGAACATATCGTACTAACTGCTCTATATAATATTGATCTTGTGTCACGATCGATTTATATCTGTTTTGAAATACATACCCCCTGCGCTTGTATCTCTTTTGATAATACATCGCATACGATGTATTTAATCGCCGCATAAAAATTCCCAACGGCTCTTCGTTCGTACGAAGTAATAGATGGTAATGATTTTCCATGACGACCCACGCGTAACATCTATGGCCGCTTCTGTCCAAATACTTCGCCAGTAATAATACAAAAAAGCTTCTATCTTCATCATCAATGAAGATTTTGCGCCCATCAATACCATGTGCCATAACATGGTGGATGGCACCGGGTATGAGTAATCTCGCTTTTCTCGGCATATAAAAAAATAATTAACGCCCTTCCTAAAGTAATAAAATAAGTCCGTCCCTGATTTACGCAATGAAGTCAATTTTAACGATTTTTATTGGATTTTCCAAGGGTTTGCCGTTTTCATCCGCTTTCTGTTTCGAAATTGAAATATTCATCAAAAATAATACATGAAATGACTGAAAAAAAAGTTTTTGGTTCCTCTTGACACGCTTTGGATCTGCGTATTCCGGCTTGCAGATGAGACTAAGATAGTGAAATTAAGTATTTCAGACCCGGTGTACGAATGACTTTCTTTTCCGATCAGCCATCATGAATTCTATCGTCTTTGTATACTGATGTAATGAAAATGTAATCGAATGTATCCAACGATACGTTTGGATGTTCCTGATATCGATCGTATTTTTTTTAATCGGTTATCATCTCCTGCGTATCGTCCGAGATAGTCAAATAGGAACTATGCGTTACGAGTAGATTTGCGTATCGCCCATGTATTGAACAACAGTGAAGAGGGAGGTTCCCTCGTGGTATATTCATTCCAATCATTCAAAACTAAAGGAGTAGGCGTATGATTATGAGTTTTACACACTATCAGAATAAAACGCGACGGACCGCTTGCATCGGAGGCTTGGCATTACTTCTCTGCGGAGGCGTTTTCAGTTCATTTTCGGCGAATAAGCCGTTTCCCATAGCATTCTGGAATTTTAAATCGGGAGGTTTGACTGCCGGAGGAGTAAATACTCACCAGGCATTCAAGGTCGACGATCTGAGCGGCTATGGCAACCATCTCTATCAACTGGTTCCCGAAATTATAGCACCATCTCTGGTGAACCACGAAACGACGCCACCTCAGCCCGACCGGGACCATGCTGTTCATTTTCCGGTAGATTGGTGGGAGGATCGTCTTTTCGCACACCATTCGATATCACTGTCTCTCGGCGAAGGCGACTTTTCCTTTAGTTGCTGGGTGAAGACCGATTCAAAGCAAACCCGCAACACGATACTCGACAAAAGATCCGAGCAGAACGGCGTGACCATAGGATATCATTTTGTAATACAGGAAGGCAAACCGTGCGTACAGATCGCCAACGGCGTGATCGGGACTCAGAACCTTACATACACAAATTACAACGCAAAAGATTCCGTCTTCGACGGCAAATGGCATCATATCGCCATAACCGTCGACCGAGACAATCCTCTCCATGGAGTCAAATTCTATGTGGATGGAGTCGATGTCGGCTCCGCAAACATGATTGACAATCCTCACGGCGATGATCCGACGGACAGGATGGGCAATATCGACAATGACGTGCCGCTACTGGTCGGAAGGCACATGGGCATGGCAGACTCTGACTTCACCGGATTGTTTGACGAATTAGCAATATATAATCAGGTGCTCAGTCCCGAATTTATCAAAGTTGAACTTTACGAAGGATATACAGTTCCGATGAAGGCCCTGTGGAACTTCGACATGAACAACGGCGAAGACGAGTGTAATTTTTCTCCGGAAGGCACCTTCTCCGGAACCTCGCCGGTTTACGAATCGGACGCAAACGACTATGCCCTGTATTGCAGCGACAACAACCACTTCCGGGTGACCGACAATTCCGCCATCGACTTTGGCACCGATGATTTCACGATTTCGTTTAGGATCAAACCGACGTACTCCAGCTCGAGGACATGGCGTTATATCATGGATAAACGAGAGTACTCGAGCGGGACGATGACAGGATACTGCGTTCGTCTGAAACAAAATTCGATTGCGCTGGGACTTGCAAGCGGCAGCGGAACCGCGATCTACTCGTGCTCCATGGGCACTGCGCTGTATGACGGAGACTGGCATACGGTGACCATAACCGTGGACAGGGATGATGTTTCAGGATTGAAATTTTACTTCGATGGCAACTTGAAGGGCACCAGCAATCCGACCGATATGAATTACAACATCAGCAATTCCAGCGATCTTTTTGTTGGAACGTCGGGCTCCATCGCCAGCGGCTTCAATGGGTATGTGGACAGGATCAGGCTTTACAGCCAGGTGGTTCCACATTATGTGATTTTCTCAAACAATGACTAGGATTGCATCGTGCCACCGGTGCCGTTTTCCACCGGTGGCAATCTCTTCTTACCCGAACGGAATTTCTATCAAATTCACGTAGAAAAAACCATGCACACGATGAAATCCAGAAGCGACAAATTAGACATCCTCTCGACGATGAAAATCGTCACCGTTGTCTCGTCTCATCGGGAAATTCGATTTTTAATCGGGAGAAAAAATCTGCTCCTGCGCAAGCAGATGGAGAAATTGCCTAAAAAGGAGATCAATCCAGCCGGTTGATATGGTCCTGACGCTGTAATGAATAGACAACATGTTTCATTGTTATGGGAAAATTCTTCAACTTCTTGTCATATTCAAACAATTTTTTCATGCCGATTTTTTCAGCAACCCCGATCGAGGGGCTGTTTTCAACTGCCGTGTGAATAAAAATCTCCGGCAGGTTCAGTTCTTTAAAACCAAAACACACGCACGCTGTTGCCGCCTCCGATGCATAGCCCATGCGCCACTTATCTTTCCTGATATGATAGCCGATCTCGGGAACGATGGAACCGTTGATGTTCTGCAGCGAGATTCCACATTGACCGATGAATTCACCAGTTTCCCGCAGTTCCACTGCCCATAATCCGAAATGATTTATTGTATAACTGTCCATCGACCGTTTTATCCACAACTGGACCTGTTCACGATTGTAGACTGCAGGATAATAGCGCATGGTTTCCGGATCGGAAAGAATTGCATAGAGCCCATCAAGATCGTTCAGAGTCAGTTCTCGTAGGCAAAGACGATGTGTTTCGATAATGCTCATTTTATCCGTTCCTCTATTAATAAAAAAAATTCATCCGTCCAGTGCAGCTTGGTGTTCGCAGGGAATTTTTTCGTCTATGGCTTTCATTGTGGGAAAATACAAACCAAACAGGTGATAATTTTTCAGCCAGGTTGTGTAATCCCGCCCAATAATTGGGTTGGATTACACAACGATTTTTACCGTATATACTGCGAACGGGTAAATCTTTAACATTTTAATCATCATAACAAATTGAATATCAATGCTTTAATGATATTCAATTTGTTATGATCTCAG
>JAFGJC010000204.1 GCA_016929305.1 candidate division CSSED10-310 bacterium
AGCGCTTTCTATGGTCTTATGTCTGGTTATCGGTGCCAATTTTGCATCTGATCAGGACAAACTGCTTGACAGACATTTTGGGCAGGAGAAGGATCAGAAACAATGGGATTCACGGGCAGACATGAATTCAGACGGTATCATTAACGGAGATGACCTGGCTCTGTCCGTCCGCCAACAGATGTTGGATGAAAAACACAAAATCAGGGTTGATAATCATGTATTAGTGAAATTTAAGAGCATGCTGGCCCAACGGGATATCGAATCCTTTTTAAAACAGAATAACACCGGATTCATCAACGAGTTATCCGTATCGTCAACAGGATACCGCAGGATCAAAGTTCCGGAAGGGGAAACGGTGGAATCCTTTCTGTCAATATTACTGAAGGATTCGAAAGTACTAAGAGCACAGCCAGATTTTATTTGTCGCGTTTCGGAAACACCCAATGATCAGTACTATTATTTACAATGGCACTTTCCGCTGATCAAGGCGCCTGAAGCGTGGGATCTTACCGGTGGTGGAAAAAATGAAGTTGTTGTGGCGATTCTTGATTCCGGTATCGCCTATGAAGATTATGGGGAATACGCTCAAGCGCCTGATCTTGCAGGGACGGCATTTGCAAAAGGATATGATTTTATCAACGATGACAATCATGCCAATGATGATGAGGGGCATGGCACGCATGTGTCGGGTACTGTTGCTCAAACAACAAACAACAGCATTGGTGTTGCAGGCATCGCTTACCGTTGCAAACTCATGCCGGTAAAAGTGATAGATGAAACAGGAAGTGGCACATCGTATTCATTAGCTGAAGGGCTTCGCTGGGCTGTCGACAATAATGCCGATGTCATCAATATGAGTTTAGGTTTTGCTGTTGGCGTGAACCCGGGAGCGATCATTGAAGATGCGATTCGATATGCCTATGACCATAATGTGATCTGTGTGGCTGCTGCTGGAAATGATGCAGATATGCCGTCCTATCACGGTGGCATATCTTATCCTGCAGCTTATGATGAGTGTGTGGCTGTCGGTGCGATTCGATATGATAAATCAAGATCATATTATTCCAATTATGGAAGCGGAATAACATGTGTCGCTCCGGGAGGTGATGTTCGTGTTGACCAAAACGGGGATGGATATGCTGATGGTATTCTTCAGCAGACATTCTCGCGAAAGAATTATACCAATTTTTCTTATACATTTGCGCAGGGAACATCAAACGCAACCCCTCATGTTGCAGCAGCAGCAGCCTTGTTCAAATCCAGAAAAGGTGGAGGATCCGACGCGTTTTTTGCCGCTCTGGCAGATACCTGCATTGATCTGGGTCCTGAAGGGTATGATCCGGAATATGGATATGGAATGATTGATGTAGCCAAAATAGTGAGAAAAGGACAGGGATGGGGGGCGGACAGTTAAAATGAATCATAAAATACACTACCATATTTTAGCTGGTGTTATGTTTTTGTTTTTTATCATCGGTGTTTCTGCTGTTCATGCCGGAGTATTCTTTGGATTCAACGGAGGTTATTATCTCGCGAGCGGCTGGTCGGATACGCATGATTTGATTTATGGAGGTGATGGCAATTACTGTCTGGGACTTGAAGCAGGATATGCGTTTCATTTCCCACTCGAAGTGTCACTGAATGCCTCATTCATATCAAAAAACGGAAATCGAGTCTGGCCAGATGGAAATGGCGGATGGGAGTCAACGGGTGAATCCATTACCTATGATATGATGCCAATCAATCTCATCGCCCGGTGGCGATTTATCCGGGAAGGCATTTTCTCGCCGTATGTTGGCGCAGGGCTGGGGTATGTGCAATTCGATGAAACAGGTGAAAGCACAAAAAATGGCGAGGGATTCTTACTTGTCGGGGGCGGTGATTTTTTTGTCCATCAATGGATGAAATTGTTTGTTGAACTTGAGTGGGCTTCTTATGCCGATGTTATCGGTAACGCTGGCGCAAGTCGATATTTTGGTGAGGGAGATCTAAGTGGACTCAGCGCCAGAACCGGTGTTCGATTTACATTTTGAATTCACAAAAACCGGCAGCACTGTCAATTCCCTTTCAGATTATTGCTCTGAGTGTGCTTTTAACCCTTTTGTGCGGCGTGTTAACGCCTTATCAACTCTCGAAAACAAATACCTGGCCGAATAATTATTACATCATGACATCTGAATGGAAGTTTGGGCAGCCGGAATCTCCCTGGGCTTATCGTTTGCTTAAACCCATCGTCGCCGGTCTCATGCCGGGAGATGTCAGATATAATTATATCATTCTTACGTACATTTCACTGATCATCAGCGCTGCAGGTATCTATCAACTTCTCCGTATTTTTGCGGTACCGTCACTACAATCAACATTTGCCGTGATTGCATTCGCGTTTTCATATCCTTTCCGTAATTCATTGAAATACCCATGGATGCTCGACGATGTGACCTTTCTGTTTCTTATCTTTGGTGTCATTGCGATTACTTTGAACAAACGTACTGTATTTTCAATTCTTCTGACGTTGGGTGTTTGTAACCATGAACATGTCCTGTTTCTGGTTCCTGTCTATTTTTTCTGGGTTTTTTCGCGACGCTCTTTCTCCATACGGCTGAATGATCTCATTATGGATATGTTCTACCTGATTCCTGCCGCAATAATGTTTATAGGCATTCGCATTATGATTCCAATACCGAATAAGGAATTCTTCAGTTATTATCTAAGTGCCGCGAATATCGCAAGATGTTATCAATTGCAGGGTGGTTTATTCAACATTATCAATTTGACATACAACACATTTGGATTTCTTTGGATTTTGAGTTTATTTGCATGTTTAAAATTGAAATTGTCAGGCATAGAAAAAGCTGTGATATTTGTTGTTCCACTGAGTTTGATTCAACTTGTTTTCGGTTGTGATACCATTCGTTTGGTTGCTGTAAATTTACCGTTACTTTTCATTTTATCGTTTCGAGTCCTATCAAAAATACAGCCTGCATGGACTTTTTTTACCCTGGTAGTTCTATTAATCAGATCTTTCAGCCGATCAAGATTCGCTGGCGTTTCACTCTTTCATCCGCAATGGTTAATGACTATTCCGACGGAGGCTATTGTTGGAGTTGAGATGTTGGCATTTCTTCTGTTGATGTATTTTTACAGAAATATATCGCATTTCGAATAGCTGCAGAAAAGAGCTATGTGTCATTTTCCTTTCGTTTGCAGATACTTGACCATTTTCCGTATTGTCTGGTACATTCGCGATTGACAGGGAGGTATGGTTCGCTGAATTGTGAGATATTGCAAGTAAATCCCATTCATCCGCAGCCGCGTAAAATCAGCCGCGCGGTTGAGTTGCTAGAGGATGCTGGAGTGATTGCGTTTCCCACGGATTCAACGTATGGGATTGGGTGTGATTTGTATAAGAAATCAGCAATAGATCGTGTATATCAGATTCGCAATCGCGATAAGAGCAAACCGTTCACCTTTCTTTGTTCTGATCTGTCGGATCTGGCGCACTACGCGAATGTTCAGAATTATGCGTATAAATTGATGAAGAAACTGACACCTGGACCATATACGTTTATTCTGAATGCAACTCGGCTTGTACCCAAAATAATGCGAACGAAGCGGCATACCGTTGGTATCCGGGTTCCCGATAATCCAGTATGTCATGATATGATCGTTGCACTCGGAAATCCGATTATTTCAACAACGGCAAGGTCCAATGGAACATTCTTTGCCGATCCGCATGAAATAAGGGAAATGTTTTGTAATGCCATTGATTTGATCATTGATGCCGGCTTCATTTTCCCTCAACCCACAACCGTTCTTGATCTTACGGGTGAAGCACCTCTGATTCTCCGCATGGGAAAAGGTGAATGGCATGAATGAAACTACTGACTCCAATACTATGGATTTTTCAGTCAAGTATTTTTTTGATATTAACAATATTCCCTTGTTTAAAGATACAATCCATGAAGATCAACTGGTTTGGGTATTGCTGGATTCCCTAGAAAGTCGTTTGAAAGCTTTTTTTGAAAAATCGGCAGTAACTGCCGAACCGCCGGCAGAATTCGACTACTGGCGGAAACCTACCCGGGAGGGTGGCGTCGAAAATGTTATCACGGTGCGACACGGCTGGATTGCGCAAACGGATATCGTTTTACCAGAATGGGAATTATTCCTGGGCAAAGGCGTTATTCTGGAACCGACGGTAATTATAAAAACACCGGCATACATCGATCGAAACACGGAAGTCCGACAGGGTGCTTACATCAGGGGCAATGTGGTTATTGGTGCTGACTGTACTGTGGGGCACAATACTGAGGTTAAAAATTCACTGTTCATGCGTCATACCGAAGCAGGTCATTTCGCCTATATCGGTGACAGTCTTCTTGGCAGTTACGTGAATCTTGGTGCAGGTACCAAACTTGCCAATCTTCCGTTCAGGACACATGAACAAAAAAAACACATCATTTTTCCTGAATTAAATATGGATTTAAACAATTATAAAATTGATGTGAAACGCTTCAAATTTGGAGCGGTGATTGGCGATGGATCGGAAATAGGCTGTAACTCCACCTTGGCACCGGTAACTTTTATCGGACCTGATAGCTGGATCTATCCCTGCATATACTTAAAGAAGGGTTTTTATCCGCATCGCTCGATCGTCAAAAATCCGGTAATACCGCCCGTAGCAAAAAAAAGAGCAGATATTCCTCCCGCGTGAGTAACAACAATGATAGATAGAGAAGCATTTCCCGTAAAGGGCTGGCCGGGAAGATTCTTGATAAATTACAAAAATATCAGGGAGTTAGGTTCAGTTTATCGCTTTCTATTCATCCTGTCGACATGCTGGACTCGATATCCTGATATTTTTGAGCATTTCCGTCTGGTCCGTGCCGGAGTATGCTTCAATACGACAGAGATGGAATGTTGGAATGAAGATCTAGATTTATATCTCAATATTCCTTCAACAGCTACTGTTGTTGACATTTTAAATCATCTGAATGAGTGTTTCTCGAAAGCGAGTGGTACTATCGGTAACAACTCCCGAAAACCGTTAAAAGCAGATACAGAATTCAAAGGATTAAATGTGTGTATTCTTAATCCTTCTGATATCAGAGATTTGCGTTGGCAAAGAACAGGTTTGGCAATGGCTTCCAAGATTATTGCTGAATTACTGCAACTTCATGGCCATCAAGCGCGTATCGAATCAATTCATCTGGGCGGTATTTTGCCCGAATTTCATGTCAAACCCGATGCGATTATCGTTGGATTCTATGATGATCTCTTTGAAGATTTACGGAAAGTTGTGAGATTTTATAAGAGTAGATACCGGTGCTGGATCGTTGCCGGCGGACCAATGGCTATCCTTTCACCAGGAGCATTGGCGGTTCACTTGCCCGAAGCTGATATTATCCTTCGCGGAGAAGCGGAGTCATATCTGCCAGATCTGGTTGACCGATTGGCATTTATCACGCACGATAACATTCTCTCGAATGAACAGATAGAACGATTGCTGGATATTCCAGGATTATTCTTTAGAGGTCGCTCATTTCTTCTTTCACACAGTTTCGAGAAGAGTCCTGTATCGACGCGAATCAGCGGAATTGGATTTTTCCATAAGGATAATCCCGATGATTTCTTGATAAACGGATTGGAACTTTCGACGTCAAGAGGGTGTCCCCGTTCCTGCGCTTTTTGTTCGCACGTGCACGGAAAAATACTAAGAAAAATGTCACTGGATGATTTTGAAAATGCCTTGGATGGTTATTGTAATTTTTTAAAACGGTGTTCGAGTTCCATAAATAATCCACCGGAAGCATACACGGTCAACATCAATGATGACGATATTCTCCTGGATGCAAAGCGATGTCTTGAAATCGTCAGGTTGTTGAAACGAAAAGGAATGAAAATATGGGGCATTCAGACGTCTTTGGATTCTCTCGGGTATCATTCTTCTGAAAGTCAAGTATTGCGAACGCTTGCAGATGGAACACTCTATCCCGGAGGTGTACCAGTATTTTGGATTGGAACGGATGTTTTTATTTCACAGCGTCAACATCGCTTGAACAAATCGGATAGCTCACGATCAGTTTTGGATATATGCGGGAATTTGGACCGAAATGGTATAACGGGATATCATTATTGGATACTTACCGATGCTGAATCCACTTGGCAGGAGTTTTTTGATGAGTTGCAGATGATTCTTGAAATCGGGCAAAAATATCCGGATTCATTCCGGGTTTTGCCGAATGCTGGTTGTCTTGTTCCATATCCATCCACATCGATATTTCAAAAGCGTGAACACCAAAATCTATCCCAAAGATTCATCTTGAAGAAAAAGTTACATATCGATGGATATCCAGAGTTTGATTACCCATTACTATGGCACGAAAGGCCGGAGAGTAATTATTTGTACGCTCTAGTTGAACCCAATGCGCGGGTTGCTGAGCGGGTGCTGATATCCGCTCGGGATTTCTTGAGTGACATTAAAAAGGGCAAGTATTACTCCGCTTTTGAACGTGCGTTTCA
>JAFGJC010000016.1 GCA_016929305.1 candidate division CSSED10-310 bacterium
AATTACTCGTGATTTCGGATCTTAGCAAAGCACTGCGAGAAGAAGAGCGTCAGGCGTGGCAAAGATTGGTGAGAGTTCTTGGACACGAGTTAAACAACTCGCTTGCACCCATCAAATCGATTGCTGGGAGTTTAAGTCGATTAATAGATGTCACCGATTCAACGGTTGATTGGAAGGATGACATGAAAAGTGGTCTGGAGGTTATCGCTTCACGCGCAGATGCTCTTAACAGATTCATGAGTTCATATTCCCGTCTGGCGAAATTGCCGAATCCCAAATTCAAGCCCCTAAAAGTATCGGATTGGATAATCAGAGTTGTTGATTTGGACACACGCATAAAAGCAACGGTTTTGGAGGGTCCGGATGTAATCATTTCGGCAGATGGTGATCAACTCGACCAGCTTCTTATCAATCTTTTACGAAATGCAATCGATGCATCCACTGAAACTGATGGAAAAGTCTACATTACCTGGCAGGTTAATAACTTTCACGTCGAGATTCTAATTGAGGATGAAGGACCAGGCATTTCCAATACGGCAAACCTGTTTGTTCCATTTTTTACGACCAAACGAAATGGATCTGGGATTGGTCTGGTACTCAGCCGGCAGATCGCTGAGGCGCATGATGGATCAATCACCCTGGAAAACAGAGAGGAAGGCGGTTGCAGAGCACGATTGACTTTACCATTAGGCGATTAGATTCCAATTCCGCTTTCCCAAACGCGAACACTTATTTTCCCAATATCGGACACTTTTATTTTTTTTTCTTCAAATGATATGACTCAATAATACCGATTGTGGTCGTTTTCTGTTCATTTTAATGCTGGCATATGGCTTGCAAAAAAATGCGGTGGAGGTCGAGAGATGCCAAGTGATGTCAAAGATTTTGAAAAACACGATAAGGCTGGCGTAGCACTAACTACTGAGCCGATCGTTCGACTTGAGAATGTCTCTAAAATTTTTGTTACTGACGAGTTGGAAACCCACGCTTTAAACAAGATTCATATGGAATTATACCCAGGTGAATTTATTGCCATTACCGGTCCTTCAGGATGCGGGAAATCGACCCTTTTATCTATTATCGGTCTCTTAGATACTCCTACTGATGGAAATTACTATTTTGAAGGCCAGAAAATTGCTCATACTACTCTTACCGGACACAACAAAACACGAAATAGAAATTTCGGTTTTATTTTTCAAGCCTTTAATCTGATTGGAGATTTGACTGTTTATGAAAACGTCGAACTCCCGTTAATTTACCGAAACACTCCGGTCGCAAAGCGAAAATCCCAAGTTATCGGCGCTCTGGAATGTGTCGAGATGTCGCATCGGTTAAAACATTTTCCGATTCAACTGTCTGGAGGTCAGCAGCAGCGTGTTGCTGTCGCCAGAGCCATTGTCGGCAATCCATTAATACTTCTTGCAGATGAGCCCACCGGCAATCTCGATTCTCATAACAGTGCAGCCATCATGCGAATTTTAAGAGAAACACAGCGAGCAGGAACGACAATCTGCATGGTGACACATGATGAACGGTATACAAAGTATGCGGAGAGGATTTTGCATATGTTTGACGGACGCATTGTGGAGGAAAGTCGGACATGAAAGCTTTGCAGCTAAATCATAACCGGCATCCCTACGATGTTGGATTTAACGAAAGGAGGATCACGTGAGAAATCCTTCGAAAAAAATGGTAGCATTCCTCATCGTTCCTTTTGGTGTCCACGGACCGGTAATATCGCCCTACTCCAAACAGAAACAAATGAAAAGAGATGAAGACAGCGAAGATTCACCAAAGAATGAGAATCATTCGGACGAGGAAAAACGATCTGCGAAAACTCGATGCTTCAGCTATTGTTGCAGCTTGGTGTAATGAAAGGAATTATTGAAACATGTTGCCTTATCCTACTCATACCGTAATACTTCAACAGGATTTATTTGAAGTGCGCGTATTGCGGGAAGATAGGCAGCAGAAGCTAGCGTGGCAATGAGGATAATGCTCGAAAAAATATAAACACTCGGATCAAAACTTGTCTCACCCACCAGAAGATCCGTCTTTAGATACGAACTTAGAATAGCCCCCAAAATACCTCCAAGCAAGCCAGTAAGTAAAAGGCGGCTGAATTTTTTTATGATATCCCGCAAAATATGGCTTTTTTGCGCACCTAAAGCGATTTTTATACCAATGGGATGTGAACGTTGACTGACCGAATATGACAGGGTTCCGTAAACACCAATCGTTGCCAAAATCAAAGCGAGTGCAGCAAAAGTAAATGCCAGTACAGTAAACGCTCTTGGTTCATCCAGCGTATTTGACAACACCTCTTTCATCGAAAGAACATTGTATACCGATAGATGTCTATCGACATCAGCAATCGCTTCCTTGATTGCATCTATATATCCGGAGGTATCATCCTTCACACGTGTCACAATCGTAAACGTCTCAACAGGATGTTGAAAACAAGACACATAGAGATCATATGTAACATCTCGATCCAAACCCCGGTGCCTGATGTTACCGACTATCCCAACAATTGTAAGCCAAGTTTCCCGGGAATCGGGATCTCCCAGTTTAAGTTTTTTCCCAAGGATTTCTTCCGTAGGCCATAAATAATCGGCAAGACTTTGACTTATAATTGCCACATCTTCTGCGTATTTACTGTCGCCATACAGGAAAAATCTTCCGGATTTCAGAGGTATACCTAGTGTTTTAAAATAATCAGGGCTGACCACCTGATAATTCGCATGAGGATTCAACCTTTGCTCCGATGCCGCCTGATTTTCCAAAGAATATTCAACTTCCCAGCCCAGCCTGCTTCGAAGAGGTATTTGCTGGTTGATGCCGGTTGAAATAACACCATCTATCATTTCGATTCTTTGAATAACCAACTGATAAAAATCGTTGATTTGCTGATCTGTCTGATACTTGGATTCAGGTAAGGTCAACTGCATAGTCAAAATATTGATACAATCGAAACCAGGATGAACTCGTTTGATATTTGAGTAATTTTTTACATTCATGCCAGCGCCAATCATAAGGATAAAAGCGAGAGCTATTTCCGCAGCAACAAGCAGATTACGTATCGGAACTTTTCGTGCATCATAAGGTATATTACCGCCACCTTCCTTCAATATTTCATGATAACCCTTCATTGGAATTTGAAAGGAGGCAAGCAAACCAATAAGCAGACCTGCTGCGATGATACACAATACTGCGACGGCAAGAACATTACCGCTCATATTAAAAGAAAAAAATGCGGGTATAAAATAGAAAAAGGACGGGACCATAAAATCGACAGCCCACATACTAATAAGAATTGCAGCAATTCCTCCACTTAGCGCCAATCCCATGCTTTCAGCTAACAACTGCCTGATCACTCGAAATCGAGTAGCCCCGAAAACGATTCTAAGCGCATATTCCTTCTGACGAAATGTTCCTCTTGATAGAATCAAATTAGCCACGTTGAAACATGCAATAAAAAAAATGGGTACTACTGCAACCAGTGCCAACCAGAAGTTTTTTTCCGGGATTTGAACAAATAATTCTCTAATCGGTTTCACAACAGCTCTAACATTGGTGTTTGTGTCGGGATAACGTTCTGACAGCAT
>JAFGJC010000205.1 GCA_016929305.1 candidate division CSSED10-310 bacterium
ACTACACCGCAGGTTACATACCTTGAAGAACGTTTTGGACCAGACAATCTCTTGGTAATCTCCGCCAAAACCGGGCAGGGGATCGCCACTATCAGGAATCGCATCAGTCAGCTTTTGCAACCTCAAATGACAAACAGCGATATCATGTTCTCGCTTACTCTTAGACAGGAACAGGCATTGATTCAATCTTCCCAATATCTTAATGCTGCAATGGCTACTCTCTCTAAAGGCGAATCCTATGAATGCGCGATTCCCGATTTACGTAAAGCACATCAATTGCTGGGAGAAATAACCGGAGATTTTCTATCACCTGATATTCTTGACAGGATTTTTTCGAATTTCTGTATCGGGAAATAACCCCAAGCAGTCCCACTTTTGCTTGTACTCAGCCCAAACATATACCGGTAAGTTATAAAGCGGTTATTGCGTGTAACATTCTATTTTGATAGGTTTGAGAGGTAACTGGGATGGGGCTGACCGATTTATTCTTAATACATTGAATTAACGTTCGGATGGATTGGGTAAGCCATAACCATGGAGGAACAGAGATGAAATTGTACCGATTCACTCTATGTGCATTTCTTGTCATATGCGCAGCAACCAGTTTCGCTGTTGAGGTGTACCGGGAAGATTTCGCATCGATTCCGGGCAATGATCCAGGACCGCCGGCAGTTTGCTGGAACACAACTTCCTGTGATTGGGTTACCGGTTCAAACAATCCTATCGATTATACGCCAGCGTTATGGGTCAACAGTTACGGTGAATATGCCATTATGGGAATCGATCTTACGAACTACACCAATGCAACAATTCATTTTCAGTATTATCAAACAGTTTCATCCGGCACGAACCTGTATTTCAAAACCCAGTCATCCGGAACCCTGGACTGCAGTTCCACTTCAGGTTTCACCGTCGACATGTCACTCGGCACCACGGGAATGACCGTCAATGTATCCCGGCCTCTGACACCAGACACCATCAACTATATCATGTGGAAAAAGGATGCGTTTGATTCCAATGCCTTATGGTTTGACAATGTATGGATTGATGCCACCTACAGTGCTCCCTCGTGCCCCCCGCATTATACCTGTGATTTCGGTTCGGTGTTTCAGAGCGGTACGATTTGCACTATTTTTACGGATCTGTGGGAAACATGTGAAGGTACTGGGCCTTATATCACCAGTGGCGGTCCCTGCGGCGGCTCCGGTGATTACGCCATGTATTTTGCCTCCGGATATCCCTATTCCTCGGCGGAAACCACTTGTTTTTCACTGGCAACAGCGACATCCGCATGTCTGTATTATGACTATGCCTGGGATGGGTTCACGTCAACGTCACCTGAAATTGAAATCAGCGTGAACGGCGGCACGTCATGGGCAACGCTGGTCGCTTCACATGCATCCACCGGGGGCACCTGTCAGTTCGAGTGTGTCAGTCTGAACATCTATACTGGGTACGACAATGTAAAGCTGCGTTTCAGCTCTAATTATTCCGGAACAACGTATCATGCCTATTTTGATAATATCGAAATTCATCTCAACCAGAATTGCCCGACAAATACGCCCACAAATACTCCAACTAACACCCCAACGAATACGCCGACCAACACACCGACCAACACACCGACCAGCATGCCGACCGGCACCCCCACGAATATACCGACAGACGTACCAACAAATTCACCGACAGAGGTTCCGACTGACATGCCGACCGCTTCACCCACCAGCACAGCTACACAGATGCCCACAGAAGTGCCCACATCCCTGCCATCAGACACGCCAACACAACTCCCCTCGCAGACACCCACCGGTGAACCTTCCGCTACGCCGTCATCACCTCCGACAAACATTCCGACTGCAACATCCACGGAAATTCCCTCAGACACGCCAACACCAGCTCCCATTCCGGTCACAACGCCAAAGGGATTGGCATTCCTAATCAGTTTATTGTCAATTCTGATCGTTGCAAGCGGCATCAGAAATAAACGAAAACACAATGGGATATCTAGTGTTTCTGAATGATAACCGGAACATCAAAAATAATATCTGCAGGTTGCCCATAACGCATTCCGGGTGCAAATGTCCAGTCTTTTACACTCTGCATGGCGAGTTTATCTAATTTGGGATGTAACGAGCTAACAATATCCGTCTGCCCGACAGATCCATCGTGAAGGATGACAGCCTGAACAATTATTTTAGCCGGGAAACCGATGCCGGGAAATTCTTCGGGAGCTCTCACCGGAGTTCGCGCAACGACGCGAGGCGGTGTAACCCCAGGACTTGACGCAAGAAAAGGTCCATCATTAGAAGTCTTATGTTGTAAAGTCGTTTGTGACGGTTTTCGGGTTTGTCGAGGAGATTTGGGTATATTTTTAACGGTTTTTTGATTCTCGGTTTTTGAAGGTTGGCTGTCGGTTTTTTGCCACGTCCTGATAAGATTTGAAAAGTCGTTCCATGCGTCTTTCGACGCATTTAAAACCGCATATGCCACAGAATCCGGATCTTCACCCCATAAATACAAATACACACCGCCACCGGCAAAAAATAAAACGATAACACAGAGAAGTATTATACCCAGAATATTTCTCGGCTTGGTTCTACGTTCTTTTTCATTACGAATACGCCGGCGGGGTTTACCCGGAAAATCCAGGGGAGTTTCCCATCGTGGTTTTATTCGCGATTCGCTTGCATCGGAAAAATAATCAGTCAGACCGGGGATAATCTGCTTTGCCGTATCTGTTTTCTTCGGTTTGACCGACTCTTCTTCAACTAATGGGATCGGTTTCTCATAGAGTTTATCATCTGCCAATGAGGATTTTGATTCCATGACATCTTCACTGATGTCCTCTTCCAAAGCTGTTGTTATTGCGTCTCTAAACACAATGATATCAGGGTATCTGTCGTCTGGATTCTGCTCAAGAGCTTTGTCAAGCGCAAATTCAAGTTTGGGCGCATGGGAAGACCCGGATGGGATGTCGTTTAGCTTCTTCGGTTTTTTGTGCAGTCTCATTGTCAGTGATTCCATCGGTGTTTCACCCTGAAAAGCGACAATTCCGGTAATGGCTTCATAAAGCATTAAAGCAATTGAATATTGATCGGATCGATGATCCAGCTCCTTCCCTGCGGCTTGTTCCGGCGAGCAGTACCTGATTTTACCTAAAAATATTCCCGGCGCGGTAAGATTTGATGCCAGCAAAGTCTTGGCATTTGGGCTTTCGAATACCGTTTTTGCGATTCCGAAATCAATGATTTTTACAAAATCTGAACCGTCTTTCAGTCTTGTTATCAGAATGTTATCTGGAGAAAGATCTCTGTGAACAATCCCCATTTCATGGGCATGGGCCAAACCGGTGCATGCCTGAGACAACCATTCGACGGCCTTGTTTACCGGTAGCATTTCGCGGTAATCCATCTGATCCGCCAAGCTTTCACCGGCTGCATATTCCATCACAAGAAACAAATAGTTTTGTTCCTCAAAAAATTCATATATACGGATCAAGTGCGGATTTTCCAATTTGGCCAGAATTCTGGCTTCACGCTCAAATCTCGCTTTAAACTGTTCATCTTCAGTAAATCGAGGCTTGAGGACTTTTATCGCTCTAATTGTCTTTAATCTGACATGATATCCCTTAAAGACGGTTCCCATACCGCCAATACCGATAATGTCTGAAATTAGATATTCCCTGAACCTTCGATTCAAAAAATCTTTCGGTTGCATGTCATTTTTCATCGATACACTCTGCCGGAAATGAACTGTCGAAGGATCATGCAGCAGTTTCCCCATCCCCAAACCTTGTTTCCAAATCTTTATTCAACATTATTTTTCACGTCATCGCAACGGTTAACATGCTTTCGCAAAATAAACATCTATCTCATAAACCAGAACAATTTGATACGATTGCCGGTCTCATTTGCAATTTCGCAACCGGATTTCACTGATATCGTTGGATGTATCTTTATGGAATCTGATGTGTGTGTAGCCGACTTCGATAATATCTCCGTCCTTCAGTGCGATTTTCGATCGAACGATTCCGTTTATCTGAATAGGATTTTTCAAACTCAGATTTTTGCAGATACATTCACGCCCGGTGAACTCAACAAGAAAATGCCTTCGGGAAATAAACGGATCTGCGGTTGATAATTGAAAATCAGCCTGCCGTGTTCGCCCGATAAGATAGATCTTTGGTTCCGATATTGTTAAAACTGCCCCTGAGTCAGGTCCTTTGATTACCTTCAGGGAATAAACACTCATAGTAATATTCTATCAAAATTGGATGAAAAAAGGATGATGATTAGGAGGAAAGAAACTTCCGGGTTTCTCGCTGAAACTTTTCGGGCATATCACTGTTGATGGAATGTCCGGCATCTTCAAAAATCACCAGTGTTGCATTGGGTATACCATTTTTCAGCTCCTCTGCAAATCTTAGAGGTGTAATCCAATCATGCCTGCCGGCGAGTATCAATGTTTTCACCTTTATGTTACCCAGCCGGTGACGGATGTCATACGCCGGGAAAGCCTTTTGGAAAAAGGCATTATGAGTTTTATAGTGAAAGATTTTACGTTCAAAAAGCTTTTTTGCCTTCTCAGGCGAATAAGTCCGTGAATAGAGCGGGTAAATTTTTGCAAAATGGTCGATTAAATCTTCATTGCTCTTCATTCGGCCAAAAAACAGGTTCTTCAGCATCGTTCGGTTGACATTGGGAAGATTGGCGTGCAGAGCGTTTTCAAAGGCATAGGTCTGGAGTTCGTTCGATGCCGCTGTTCCTCTCAGAATCATGTGCGAGATGTTATCCGGATATTGCAATGCGTATTCCATCGCGAGCATCCCGCCATAGGAACCACCTGACAATGCCATTTTCTCGATTTTTAAATGCTTGCGCAGGACCTCTGTATCCTCAACGATCTGCTGATGTGTATATGTCGAAGGATCAGCTTCATCCGACCGGCCGTTACCCCTTTGATCAAAATAGATAAATGTAAATTCGCTTTCGAGCGGAGCAAACATTTTTTTATTGTCATCGCCATCTCCTATTCCCGGCCCGCCATGTAGAGTCATTACGACGGGTTTTCCTTGACCACACACCTCATAATAAATGTTTACTCCGTTTATAACCGCTTCCATTCTGACAACTCCCCAATTAAGTTCATTCAGGGCTCAAAATCGAACATGCACATTCCGAAATCGCCAACAACATTATATCCATTCGGCTCTGTTAGCGCAGCCCAAAAGGTTACATCATAAAGCGCAGTCTGAATATCAGGCCACTCAAACTCAAGTATGGTCTCATCGGATATTCGCGTTTGACCTGGCAGGATCAAAAACTTTCCGTTGATGGTTTCAGTCCAATCGGGCCAGAACCAGTAGTGGTACTGGTAATCCAAAATGATGTATTCCATAACAAACATGCTTTGTATTGGATTAACGATCGTAACAGCCAATCGAAACGAATCTTTCGAATGATAGAGTGAAGCATTGGTGTATATGGTAATACTCGGTCTATCCAAAGGTGGCGTCGGAGTGGGTGTCAAGGGTCCCCCGGGCGTGGGTGTTCGTGTTGGAGGTATCCACGGCGGCAGTGTATATGTCGGCGTAGGTG
>JAFGJC010000206.1 GCA_016929305.1 candidate division CSSED10-310 bacterium
ATCCTAGCAACATGTCCGCGGAGACTCTGACAACAACCATTATTGACTGTTCGGATCTGACGGATACGACTCTGACATTCTATTGCTGGTTGGGTGTGGAAAGTTCCGCATATGATCATGCAGCATTAAGAATCAAGGCGGGTTCAGCATCGTGGAACGAGTTATGGGCTAACAGCTCAACACGTGAAGCCGGATCATGGGAGGTCTGGACATTTGATATTTCAGGGATTGCTGATGGTCAGGAATCTGTCCAGCTGCAATGGGTAATGGGATCAACGGATTCATTATGGCAATATTGCGGTTGGAATATCGATGATGTTGCCATTTGGGGATGGCGGTTTCCGGTCGATCCGACACCAAGCCCGACATCTCCGGGGACGCCGCCAACAGCAACACCAACATATATATTTACGTCAACACCTTCGGTACCAACACCGACACCTGAAATCATTCCGACAGAAACCGTCCCGCCCGATCCCAGTCATACTTCAATACCAAGTTCAACCCCAACGCCAGTGGTAACAGCAACCTATACGCCAATTCCGACGCATTCTTCCATTCCAACAGAAACTCCGGTTCCCTCACAAACACCTCAACTGACGAGTACACCAACCCCGACACATGCACCAACGGTAACGCCATCACTCACGCCACAGCTTCCCACGGCAACGCCATTCCCCACAGAAACAGCAGTTCCTACGGCGACAACTATACCCACTCATACACCGTTGCCAACACATTCACCATTTCCTTCTGCAACTCCCCAGCAAGCGACATCAACACCCTCCCCCACCATAACACCACCCAATCCAACAGCTACACCCGCGTGCTCAAATCTGGGTGTGGAAATCCGGATTCCACGAAATTTCTTTACCCCAGGAGATGTTTTCGAGTGCAAAGTTTATGTATGTAATCCCGAATTGAAGAGCAAAGGTTCGACACCTCTATTTGTAATTCTGGATGTTTATGGTTACCTGTATTTTGCTCCAGGTTTCAACGCCTTTGATTACTATACCATCGAATTGTTACCGGGAATGTCGACACAAATCGTGCTTCCACCGTTTCAATGGCCGGAAAATTCCGGAGAAGGTCATGATATTCGATGGTATGCAGGTATGACAGATCCGGAAATAACACAGCTCATCGGTGAGATGGATATGGTATCTTTTGGATGGGGACCAGACTAATTGCGAGAGTGTACGCACTCTTCACATATCGTTGACAGAAGATATCGAAAGGAGTAGTTATTTCAATGCACTAAAACAGTGTGGAGGTGTTTTTGTGAAGTTATTAAACATTAAAAAATTGATATGGCCAGCATTTGCTGTTTCAACATTGCTTCTAACGATTACGCTGACTCACAATAGCATAGCCGTCCGGAGCAGCAGCAATGAAATTTCGGAAAAAGCAAATGCCAAAAGTCACGATTCAGCAGATATCGTCTTTGAAAAATTGTCTCACGATTTCGGTAAGGTTCAGATGGGTGAAACGATAAAAACAGAATTCGTTTTTCATAACAACGGCAAGGGCAACTTGTTGATAAAAGATGTAAAAGCCGGGTGAGGTTGTACGGCTGCCCTGGCAACTGCCAAGGATATTCCTCCGGGGGAGGAAGGCAAAGTGGAGGTTGAATTTAAGACCAAAGGTCGCCGCGGTCGGCAGGAGAAAACAATTCGGGTTATCAGTAATGATCCTGACGAAGAAACAGTGATATTAAAAGTATCTGCTGAAATTGTCGTTGATTTCGGTTTTGAACCGGATCGATTATATTTTGGCCGGCAGACAAAAGCCAAACCTTTCGTAAAATCCGCTGTTGGATTTGGTGAGAAAATCGGAGAGATTGAAGAATTGTCTTTTGAGTGGGAAGAAAAATCTCATGCTCCGTTTTATGATGTTACCATTACAAACGTGGGATCAGGAAAAGACAAGAAAGTGACACTCGAAATTCGCACCACCGATGCTATTCCTGTCGGTCGATTCCGGGATGCCTTGCTCGTAAAGACAAATCTGAAACCTGAACCTTACAGAGTTTATATCTCAGGTGATGTATTAGGGCTTGTCGAGGTGCTTCCGAGATCTGCCATTTTAAGGCAGGATAAGGAGTCGGAGCCCTATCGAGGTTTCGTCACATTACAGCCAACAAACGGAGCAAAATTCAATGTCCTCAGCGCTGTATGCGATGATCCCCGTGTTTCAGTAAAAATCAATCCTCCAGATGATAAAGGCGCCGTTAAAGTTGAACTGTCGGTTACTGGGGATTTCAATGAAGAACGGCTTCAATCTCAACTTCATATCAACACAGATGTCACGGAAGGTGGAGATTTTGATCTTCCGGTTTATACTATTCGGCATCAGGTTGTAAATCCCTATCCGCAGCATTCGGATTACAAACCGTACAACAGTGAAAAACGTTCCAAAAAGCCTGACCGCTAAAAACAGATGACCCAGCAAGAGAAGCTGTAGCAAAACATCACTGATCTCATCACGGGTTTGTGATCGTGTTCCTGCCGGTTATGTTCTGTTTATATTGGTCCAGGCGATGTTCCAGATCCGATCTCAACGATCCCTGGTCAAGCAATCCGGGAGTCGATAGCAGATGCTCAAGAATGTTAATGGCTTCTGTAAAATCCCCAGCCGCAGCATATGCTGCAGCCAGTGTGTCAAGACATTCGGAATTGTTGTGTTGTGTAAGTTTACAGGCTTTTTGAGCAAAGGTTAAAGCTTCACGGGGATTATTCAACGAAGGATCTGGAGAGGTGATGTGAAGCCAACTGAGATTGTTTAAGGCTTCGATGTTATCAGGATCTATGGAAACAGCTTTTCGATAGTGATAGATCGCCTCAGAAATCATTTGCAGATTCATAAATGAACGGCCGAGGTTTAAATGCGGTTCAAGCGAATCGGGATTGATCACTAGAGATCTCATAAAATGATCAATGGCTGCTTCATGATCGGACAGGCGAGCATAACAGAAACCAAGATTGTTATGAGCCAGCGAATTGTCAGGATCAATATCTAGGGCATTCCTGTAACTCTGCATGGCTTCTTCCAACCGATTTTGACGCAGCAGTGAATTCCCCAGATTAATATGGGTGTTGACGGATAAAGGTCTTTGTTCAAGATCTTTTCTGAAGTATTCCTCGGCTTCACGGTATCTGCCGAGTGACATCAAGGCATTGGCCAGCTGTAAATATGTATCACCATGCCCGGGAATAAGCCTTTCAACTTCTTTATAATGCATAACAGCCTTTTCGAAATAACCTTCTTTCGCAGCTTCCGCAGCTAAATTATAGTGGGCAATGAATGCATTCGCGTTTTTCTTGAGAACATCTTCAAATAATGTTTTTTGGGAATAAAAATGTTGGGCATGATGCCATGACAGCCCACTGTAGACTGCTACTAATAAAGGAAAAATAATATAGATAATCGGTTTTTCTATTCCGGGCAGCTTTTTAATCACGCGATCAGCGAGAAGCACACCGGCACAAATTACAACGGAGCTGGCCAGATAACTGAACCGGTCCGCGACATACGCGTACCGCATGAAACCAAAACTTAAAAAACCTAAGGACGGAAAAATAATAATACCGTAAAGAAGATACATCGCGAAAGGCCATTTCCCCCAACGTGTTCTGTTGATATATAAAACCACACCCAGAAGAATCGTTATAAACGGTATGGTAATGTTAATTAAAGATTCCATTGATAAGGACCATTTAGGATATACTGCTGTCAATGGGAAAGGCCATATCATTTTACCGAGATAAAACCAGAATGCATGGAAACCAATGAATGCTTTTTCAAGAAGGGAAAATTCAAATTCGAGAGGTTCTCCTTTTCGTGTCAACCACATATCGAAAACTGAAAAAATGAAAGCGATAATAAAATAGGGAATTATCAGAGCAGTGATTTTGGATTTAAGGGGTTTGCTTAAAGCCCAAAGAATAACGACAAGAGTCAGTGGTAATGTTACAGCTATGGTTTTACTTAACAGGGCAAGACAAAATGTTGCCAGAGAAAAATAGTAATAGGCATAGTGTCGCTGTTTCAGAAAACCCAAAAAAAGCGTCAGCGTAACAAAGTAGAACAGAGTTGCGAGTAAATCCTTGCGTCCAACGATCCAGGCGATCGCTTCTGTATGTATTGGGTGAAGCGAAAAGATTAGCGAGACGGTCCAGGCAAAATTGACGTTCATTACTCGTAGCAGCAGCCAAAGACATACTGATACGGCAATATGATAAACAACGTTCATTACATGATAGCCGGTGGCAGACGTTTTCCATAATCGGTATTCAAGCCAGAATGTGGAATGTGTCAAAGGCCAGTAATGAATTTCATAGGGGACTAAATGCTGAGGTTTCAGCCAAATCGTGATCAGACCGTCAGCATTTCTTACCGCAGGGTTACCATAAACCGCTTTATCATCCCAGACAAAACCAGCATTAAAAACAGGAAGAAATGCTGTCACTGTCAGTGCGGTAAGGATCAGAAATTTGATTATGGGGAGTAAATGCTTATAGTGAGAGCATTTCACGTCACTTGACGTTTCGAACCAAACGGAATCCAGTCCATGAA
>JAFGJC010000207.1 GCA_016929305.1 candidate division CSSED10-310 bacterium
GCCTTTATTGCTTCGACCGTATATTTTACTTTAACTGGATCATATGCAATCGGTACTTGAAGTTCTATTTTTTCTTTAAGAGTTGTATCGGACACCTTACGATTTCCGGATAGACGATAGGACTTCAGAATAGGTTTCTCAACGACTCTGTAGATCAACCTGATTCCCTGAGCCATGACTTCCGCATCTACTTGAACATCCTCAAAAAAGCCCGATCGGAATAAGGCTCGAATATCACCTCTTATTTTCCTGCTGTCCAGAATTTCACCTGAACTCGTTTGGATCAGGAAACGAATGGTTTCCTTTTGGATCACTCGATTACCGACGATGCCAATTTCTGCAACCGTGAACTCACTCTCAATCTCTGGTTTTGCGAAAACCGTTGCGCTGATTAGAGCAATCAAGAGTGTTAACATTAAATATTTAATCTCGCGTGCCATAATAATCCCCGCTCGGGGTTTGAGCCTGACTATTGTAGCGAATTCGTCTGCAGGTGCAAGTCACACCAATTCATGAGATACGGACAATCCGTAATCTCAAGCATACAATCGATTCCTAGGATATACTTAGATTCACAAGAGAACAATCAAGAACAATTCAAATTTTGCAGAAGTGAGTGTAAAACCGAATGAATCCACAGAATCTGTATACTTATTTTGCCTGATTACCCACCACAGATGACGACATCAGCTCATGATCCGGCTCTATTTCACGGAATACAATTGTGCCATCTTCAACATCCACAAAAACAGTTTGTACCCCCGTAAAACGACCTCGTAACCTCTCTTCTGCTAAGGGATTCTCTATCATTGACTGTATCATTCGCTTTATCGGTCGAGCACCAAAGATTGGCTCATAACCCTCCCGCAGTATTATTTCTTTTGTTGCCATTGAAATCTGAAGAGTGATGCCCAGGCCCTGCAGTCTTTTTTGAAGTATGTGCAACTGCAGATCAATAATATCTCTAATATGTTCAAGTGAAAGCGAATGGAAAACAATAATTTCATCCAACCTATTTAAGAATTCAGGATTGAATGTGCGTTTAACTTCCACGAGAACTATTTCTTTCATCTTTGCATAAGTAAGTGCTTCTGATTGTGGACCGAATCCCATCGATGTCCCTTTTTTTATTAGACGCGCGCCGATATTGCTGGTCATGATGATAACGGTGTTCTTGAAGCTTACTCTTCGCCCCATGCTATCGGTCAGATGACCATCCTCCATTACCTGGAGCAGAAGGTTAAAGACTTCTGGATTAGCTTTTTCAATTTCATCAAGCAATATAACAGAGTAAGCTTTTCTTCGCACTCGCTCAGTCAGCTGTCCGCCCTCTCCATATCCTATGTATCCAGGTGGAGATCCCACCAATCTGCTAACTGAATGCTTCTCCATAAACTCAGACATATCAATGCGGATAATAGCTTTCTCGTCACCAAACAAGAACTCAGCGAGGGCTCTTCCCAACTCGGTCTTTCCCACCCCTGTTGGCCCTAAAAATAGAAATGAACCGATTGGTTTGCGAGGATCCTTGAGCCCCGCTCTGGAACGACGAATAGCACGAGTCAAAGCTGAAATAGCTTCCTCCTGTCCTACTATTCGCTTATGAAGGTTTTCTTCCATTCGTAAGAGCCGTTCCGACTCAGCTTCTTCAATCCTATAAAGCGGAATCCCAGTCCATTTAGAAATAATATATGTTACATCTTCCTTTGTTACTTTTGCAGGATGCTCAGATAAATTAGTACGCCATTCTTTCTTCAACGTTTCATATGCATATCGGAGTCCCAACAACTTTTCACGCAATATTTTGGATAGTTCCATGTCTTTGTCTGCTGCTGCCGATTTAAGCTGCCCTTCAACTTCGCAAATTTCTTCTTCTTTACAGGATAGGTGTTTTGGCGTTTTTAGAGTCGCAAGTCGAATTCTACTTCCTGCTTCATCGATCACATCAATGGCCTTATCCGGTAAATTTCGATCCGAAATAAATTGATCCGCCAGTTTAACGGATGCATAAATAGCTTCTTCTGTGTAGTAAACTTTATGATGCTCTTCGTATTTATGTTTCAATCCTTCGATAATTTTTACTGTCTCTTCTATCGTTGGCTGATCAACTGTAATTGTCTGGAAACGGCGCTCTAAAGCCCCGTCCTTCTCGATATGCTTGCGATATTCATCCAATGTTGTTGCACCAATGCACTGAATTTCTCCACGAGACAGTGCTGGTTTGAGCATATTTGAAGCATCAATCGATCCTTCAGCAGCTCCAGCCCCCACGAGAGTATGTAATTCATCCACGAAAATAATAACATCAGGTGACTTGCGAAGCTCTTTTATAACGGATTGAAGTCGTTCCTCAAATTGTCCCCGGTATTTTGTCCCTGCGACCAAGGCTGCAAGATCAAGATTAATAATGCGCTTATTGGCCAACAATTCTGGGATGTCGCCACGTGTTATATTTTGGGCTAATCCTTCAACAATCGCGGTTTTACCAACACCTGGTTCGCCAATTAAAACAGGATTATTCTTTGTGCGACGACACAAAATTTGAATCATGCGCTCAATCTCATCCCCTCTACCGATTACTGGATCGAGTTTGTCGTCATCTGCTAAGTGTGTGAGATCTCGACCGAATGAATCTAAAACTGGTGTTGGCGAGTTCTCTGATTCCTCCCCTTCAATCGGATCCTTTCGGCGACGACTGAGTAAAATCCTTTTTGCCAAATTATAATCAACTCGGAAATCATGGAGAATACGGGCTGCTTTTCCCTCACGCTCTTTCAATAAAGCTAGAAGCAAATGCTCCGTCCCAACATGTTTGTGTTTTAAACTATTTGCTTCAACCACTGCTGTCCCAAGAACTGCTTTTGAAGCGCTTGAAAAGGGAATATCTGTACGATTCCGGACAAATCCAATATGGGTTCCACGATACATTTGCTTTTCGATATGTCGCTCCATATTACCTGGGTTTACTTCTAGTTTAACCAAAACCTGTACAGCAGTATTGGCTCCCTGTTTTAATATCCCCAACAGCAGATGCTCAGTGTCGAGAACACGGTTTTGGAGTCTCTCTGCTTCTTCTCGAGCAATCTGGATAACCTGCTTCGCCCGATCTGTAAATCTTTCAAACATTATAATCCTCCGAGGACACTCTTCTCATACATTCACTATCTGTACTATACCCAATCCTTTTAAACAACGCCATGTTCTTTGTGAGCAATCCGTCACTGGGATGAATCGAATCTCTTCTCACAACCAAAGAACATCTCCTAAATGCATAATATTCGCTCTAGCTTAATCACTCGAGAACCATTCTTTCGCTACCATCAGATTATGATAATAATTTCGGTATCAGGATACGCTTTAATGTCTGATTCTGCCGCGAAAACTACCAGTGGGGTACAGAGAAAGATCTAGATTAGTATCGTCGGTTTTGATGATCGTGAACCTGAAATAATTTTTCCAGGATTACCGGAATAACGTCCCTTTCTCTAATAATCAGTAGATGAAATACCTTTTGGAAGAGACAATCAATCATTTTCCCGTACCTACTCAGAATTCTTGTCAATTACTTGTCAGTGTTCAGATATCTCACATGATACGCCTGATATCTCAATGCTAGCAATTAAAGGAACGATGATAATCGTAAGGGGTTGGCATGCGTTCACTGGTTTCTATTTCATCCCGATGAATGCTGATCCATGATCTTATGAAGGATGGCTCAAATATGCCATCACATGTTAGGAATTCGTGATCGGATTCCAGTGCTTCGAAGGATTCACGCATATTTCGTGGCAATGTAGCAATGTTGTTTCGTACACTCTCCGACTGATTCTGTCTAGAAACATCTAAAGGTCCCATCCCAAGTTCTTCTGGATTGAGTTTCCTACGAATCCCGTCAAGACCAGCAAGGAGCAAGGCTGAAAAAGCGATATAGGGATTACACGTACAGTCAGGAAACCGGACTTCAAATCTTTTACTGTCAGGCGTTTTTGCGTACATCGGAATACGAATCGCAGCGGCGCGATCGCCTGGGGAATAATAGAGACTGGTTGGAGCTTCGAATCCGGGTGTAAGTCTTCGGAAGGAATTGACACTTGGGTTAGTGAACGCGGAGAGAGCGGGTGCATGCATCAGAATTCCAGCGATGTATTGTAAGGCAAAGGTACTTAATTCGGAAGGCCCAGCTTCATGGTAAAATAGTGGTGTTCCTTCATTATCTTTGAGAATATAGTGTATATGAAGTCCATTTCCAGGTTCGTTATGCAGTGGTTTTGGCATGAATGTTGCCGATAATCCGCTATTCTTTGCCACATTTCGTACTGCATATTTTATCCAGAGAAGGTGATCGCAGGCCTTTACGATTGGTTGGAAAAGAGTTTCGATTTCTGATTGTCCTGCAGTACCAACTTCATGATGATGATATTTAATTCGTGTTCCTGCCTTTTCTATTGTTTCCACCATTTTTGAGCGAATGTTAAAATACTGGTCGACAGGCGGACAACAGTGGTATCCCCCTTTCGGTGGGATGGAGTATCCCTGTGAAAGATTTTCTCTCCATCCTCTATTCCAATCACTTTCTTTTGATTCTATTTCATAGAAACAGCATCCACCTGAAATCTGAAAGTTAACTCTATCGAATAGATGAAATTCCAGTTCCGGTGCCAATAAAATTTCTCCAACATTTAACTTATGCTGTAGTAAAGAGACAATTTTCCCCGCAATATACCGGGGATCATATCGGAATGGAAATTTTGTGTCAGCCTCAACGATTCTAGTTAGGAGGCTCAGCGTTCGCTTTTCAAAAAAGGGATCGATAAAACACCAGGTCGGATCGGGTATAGCACATAAATCGCCATTATGGACATTTTTCATACCATAAATACTTGATCCATCGAATCCGACACCTTCAGAGAACAATTTTTCTGTGAACATGCCTGATGGAACTGTTACATGGCGCCATCTTCCTTCAAGATCAGCGATCTTAAGATCAACCATAGTAATATCGTGTTCTTTAACCAATGATAAAGAGTGTTTTATACTCTCGTCGTCAATATTCCGCATGGTGCTTCACTCCAGTAAGTATAGGAATTACTCTGGTTGTCTTACAATTGGACACGTATTCCTGCACCGAAAGTAAGGAATTCATGGTCAAATAGTTCGATCTCACTCCAACTATTCATATTATATTGAGCATGTATATCCAAATTTAAAGTATCAAATAATATGGGCAACATCAGTCCCGCTCTAATCAAGAATGATATATCTGTCCACTCACCATCAACTCTCTTGATTTCTTTCGAGGTATCATCCCATTTCATATATTGGGAATAAGCGCCGATTCCTCCATAAACACCACGACCCAAGAGTAATAATACTCCGGGGCTGTACGCGCTTTCAGCATCGAAGTAACCATCTGGATATGCCTGAATTTCAAATTGTACTCCCGCGAATGACGCAAAATTGAAGCAATATGCACCATAGAAACCAAGACCATCATCATGAAACTCCCAGTCTTCTGAAATATCCTCAAGAATATAAAAATAATGAAGTCCAAATCCAAGGCTGTGCTTGGAATCATATGCGTACATCGGCACCGTAATTACGCATATGTAAATCAGCATAAAAGCCAGTTTAATACAGCCTTTCATTTCTCTCCCCCGGGATCATTAAGAACCTGACAGTTTCAACCACTCTGTGTCACCCTATCATGACACAATACCAATGATATTTTACAACAACAAGACAATTGAGTCAATCATCGAGATATAACCGAAAGTTGTGTATGAGGGACAAAAAAGGGCGTATTCTCCAGGTTGTCACTGCAACCGCCCGACGATCGGGCAAGGA